>NZ_JBHWIR010000057.1:0-26858 GCF_042731835.1 Kitasatospora sp. NPDC059817
GGGCGCGGCTGGTGCCGAAGTCTGCCGGGGGGGACGCGCAGTCGAAGCCCGGGTCGGCCTCCGCTCCGCAGGCGGCACCGGGCGCACCGGCTCCGCCGCTGCCGACGGTGAGGGTCAGCACGTCGCCGGGGGTGACGGCCAGGGTGCAGGCGACCCGGGCGCCTCCTCCGCCGCCGCCTCCCGCCCCTCCCCCGCCGCCGCTCTTGAAGAGGCCGGTACCACCACCGCCGCCCCCGCCGCCTCCCCCGGCACCCGCCGCGACGAGGGTGACGGTGATGCCGGTGACACCGTCCGGGACGGTGAACGTGGCGTCGGTGGTGAAGGCCCGGGTGGTCGCGTCCCGGGCGGGCGCGGTTGCACCGACGGGCAGCACCAGCGCCCCCGCGAGGCAGCCGGAACCGAGGGCGGCGCGCACCCTCCGGGGGCGGGCAGGCCTCACACGGGCTCCGGCTGTCACCCAATCGTCGTAGCTCATGCTCAAACAGTGCTGTGGCCGCGGTCCTCCCGCGACGCCGGAGAGGGGATCGGGTGACCCGGCCCGTCCGCGGCGGGGCACCCGTACCGGCCACCTGGCCGCCCCGTCCCGCTGTCCGAGTGAGACACGGAGCGCGCCGGTGCCGCACAAATGCCGGTTGATCGAGTACCGACGATCCTTGGCCCCAAGGCACAGCGCCGATGGACAGAGAGTAAGGACGACTGATGAGACGTTTGATCGTGGCGGCCCTCACGGGCGGGTTGCTGTCGGTGGCGATCCCCGGCGTGGCCGGAACCGCACAGGCGACGGAGGTCCTGGACAACCTGACCTGCACAGGGCCGGCGACGTTGACGTTCAAGAACCCGGTGACCGACGCGGCGGCATCGAACTCGTACACGCTCGAAGGCAGTCTCGACGACTGTTACAGCGCCGCCGGAACCAACTCGAACGTCGGCCATGGCACGATCTCCTCGGTCGCCACCGGGACGTTCTCCTGCGAGTCCTACCATCCCTTCTCCGGAACGGCGACCTTCACCTGGTACGACGTCAACAACAGGGTCCTCGGCCGCACCACCGTCTCCTTCAAGGGCGGGGAGAAGGGCAACTCGGGCAGCAGCGAGGTGACCAACGACGAGACCGGCATCACGGACGTGACCAGCACCCTCCTGCCCCTCAACAGCTACCAGGGCAGCTTCGACCTGTCCGGCATCACCGGCTCCTGCGACACCGGAGTGACAGCCCTGACCGGGAAGCACGAGGTGGACTTCAGCCTCGCCTCGCTCTGAGCGCACAGCACGCGCTCCCGCGCCCCCGGGCACCGTCCGACGCCCGGGGGCTCGCCATTCCTGCGGCCACTGCCCGGAAGGCAGGCACCGTCGCCGCATCGACTCCGGCACTCGGACCACCGGCATCGCTCCCGGGTTGGGGGCCGCGCGCCCCGCCCCCCCCGCGCAGCCGGGGGCGCACGCGCCCCCCCCCCCCCCCCACGCTCCCACCACGGCAGCTGGTCGAAGCCGTCGCCGTCGACACGCACAGCGTCGAGATCCACGCCGGCCATCGTGTCCACACAACGGATGGTTGTGCCCTCCCGACGGATCAGTTGTTTGATCCCGCCATTCGCGATCCGCTTTGATGCCGGTGGTCAGCGGGTGGTTGTTCGGATCGGCGAGAGGCGTACGGGTATGAATGGGCGGCGGGTACTGGGGCGGCGGTTCGGATGGCTGTGGGCGGCGTTCGCGGTGAGCTCCTACGGCTCGGGGCTCGGATTCGGCGCGTTCCCCCTCCTCGCGATCCTCGTGCTGCACTCCGGACCGACCCAGGTGGCGCTGCTGGCCGCCGCAGGACGGGCGGTGGGGGCCCTGGTCGCCGTGCCGCTCGGTCCGTGGATGGAGTTCCGGCGCAAACGGCCGGTCATGATGGCGATGGACCTGACCCGGTTCGCGGTGCTGCTGAGCGTCCCCGCCGCGTTCGCGCTCGGCCGGCTCAGCTTCGCCCAGCTCCTCGTCGTCTCCGTCGTCACCGCCGCGGCCGACATCGCCTTCAAGGCCGCCAGTGGCGCGTACCTCAAGACGCTCGTGCCGCCCCAGGACCTGCTCGTCGCGAACAGCCGGTTCGAATCGACGACCTGGACCGCCACCACGGTCGGGCCACCGCTCGGCGGGGCCGCCATCGGAGTGTTCGGCCCGGTGGTGACCGTGGTCGCCGACGCCCTCAGCTACCTGCTCTCGGCCCTCGGCATCCGCGCCATCGGCGGCACCGAACCGCACCCCGCGCCGACCGGCGCACCGCGGCTGCGCGCCGGGGACCTGCTCGAAGGGTGGCGCCACATCCTCACCCACCCCACACTGCGCCCGCTGTTCCTCAACGCGATCGCGGTCAACGGCCTGATCATGGCCGCCGAACCGCTGATGGCCGTACTCCTCCTCGGCCACCTCGGCTACGCACCCTGGCAGTACGGCCTTGTGTTCGCCTCCCCCTGCGTCGGCGGCCTGCTCGGCTCACGCCTCGCCCGCCCGCTCGCGACGCGCTTCGGACAGCACCGGACGCTGCTCACCGCCGGAGTGCTGCGCGCGTGCTGGCCCATCGGGCTGGCGTTCGTCCAGCCCGGCGCCCCCGGGATCGTCCTGATCGTCACCGTCCAGCTCGGCCTGGTCACCTGCTGCGGCCTGTTCAATCCGCTGCTGGCCACCCACCGGCTCGAACAGATCGACCCCGACAAGCTCGCCCGCACCCTCGCCGCATGGTCGATCAGCAGCAGTGCCGCCATCGCGGCCCTCACCGCGCTGTGGGGCCTGCTGGCCGCCACCACCAGCCCCCGCACCGCGATCGCCGCCGCGGGAATCCTCCTCCTCGCGACCCCGCTGCTGCTGCCGCGCCGGGAGAGGACGCCCCGGAAGGCAGGGGAACAGGCCGCGAGCCTGACCTGAGACGCGGGAGGACCCGGCATGGGGGAGCTCGGACAGCTGCCGGTCGGGTGTCTCGGACGGCTCGGATGTCAGTGCGGCCCACGCCGGTCGTCGAGCTGGACCTCCAACTGAGGCCAGGTTGCGGCCAGGCGTGTCAGGTCGTCCGCCGTCGGGGTGGTGAGCGTCGGGGTGGTGAGCGAGCCCACCGGTGTGCCCGGCTTGAAGTGGACCAGTGTCCCGGTCGTTCCGTCCACCTCGACGGGCTCCAATCCGGTGATGGGGACGCCGAGTTCGTAGCGCTGGGTCCAGGCCCCGTTGAGACGGCGGTTGGTGTGGACGAGCCAGTCGCTGAGCGCTGCGACGACGGACATGCCGCGCCGGGGATGACCGTCGGGCAGCACTTCGGCCTGCGGGGAGTCGAAGAACCGAAGGTCCTTCGTCGCCATGACGGGCTTCTTCACGCTCCGGCCCTGCTCGTCCACCCGGGTGTCGGTGCCCCGCCCGTTGTCCCTGACGGACAGGGAGCCGTCGGTGTGGAGAACGAGGACGCAGCGCCCGCCGCCGTTTCCTGATGCTTCGTCGGCCGCATAGCCGAGGACTTCCAGGGCGAGGTGCCACGGTCCGCCCGGAGCGAACTCCGCCGGGTTCTGCCTGATGTGCGCCAGATGATCCGCATCGACGGCGCTCGACCAGTCATGTGTCGTGTTGACCCACTGGGCCCTCGGTTCATTCATCGGGCCAGGATGCCGCAGGCCGACGACGGCTCCGGGACCGGCCCCGTGACTGGCGACCGTTCGTGGCATCCGTGCCGGTCGAGGCCGGGCGATGGCCGTTGGGTGTCAGAGCAGGACCGCTCCCGCGACTGCCGCTGACGCCGTGACGAGAACGCCCACGATGCCGCTGGTGACTCCGCTCCTCCAGGACCGCTGTGCGGCCGCGAGGTCCGGGGTGAAGTCGGCCGGGTCGGCGGGGGAGTAGTGGATCGTGACGTTCCGGCCGTACGAGTTGGTGGGGTCCGGCAGGCCTGAAAAGCAGTACGCGGTGACGGCCGCGCCCTCGTGGGTGGTGAAGGCGACCACCGGCGTCTGGCTGGTGGAGGTGTAGCCGTCCTCGTCGGTGCGGACGCTCCTGACGACGGCGACCACACGGCCCGGAACGGGAACCATCGAGGCCAGGGTGTCGAACCGGCTCCGCGCCTGGCGGACCTCCTGGGGCAGGGAGCACGCGAGGAACACGCTCCACGGCGCGCCGACACCGATCAGGGCCCACGGCCAGCCCCAGTCGATCGCGGCGACGACCACCAGCCCGACGTAGATCAGGAACACCGCGAAGTTCGGCCAGCCGAGCCCGTAGCGGCCGGCCCAGAGGTCGTCGGTGAACCGGAAGGCGTCCGGTCTTCCGGGCGGATAGCGGATCCCGATCTCCCGGCCCGTCCAGGCGGTGTTGATCCGGTCGCCGCAGTCGCCGTCGTTCGTCACGGTGAACTCCTGCCCGGTGGAGGAGTCCTGGAAGGTGGCGACGATCGCTATGCCGTCCGCCTCGGAACCTCTGTGCCGCGGCTCCTGCACCCGCTCGATCCGCCCCATTACCCGGACCGTCCGCTGGGCGCCGGTGACCCCTGCCAGCGACCGCCCGTACCCGAGCAGTGCCAATGTGCCGAGCACCCCGCACCAGAGCGCCAGATAGTCGTGCCAGCCCATGAGTCCTCCTCCTGTCCTCCGGGTACGGTCTGCCGGGGTTCGTTCGCTGCTGTGGCAACCCGCCGTGTCGAAGCGCGTCGAGTGCGGGTGACGCGCGGGTGATCAGCGTGCCGGGGCTCGTCGCACTACCTGGCCCTCACCGTTCGCCTCCAGCGAGGCACTGCCCTCGGGCCCGGTCACGCCGACCCTGATCGTGAGGGAGCCGGCGAGATGGTCGGCAGTGATCTGCCAGGACGTCGGGGAGTGGACGCCGAGCGTCGTTTCGGCCTCCTTGACCAGGGCCGGGAACCGCTCGTAGGGCAGGGAGAGCGGATCGAACTGGGGGGCCTTCGTGCCGCTCGGGGAGAACACGACCGACAGCACGCGGTCCTGCGCGAAGACGGTGATCGCCTGGCGCGGATCCTTCCCCTCGGTAAGGGAGTTGATGGCCTTGCGTAGTTCGCCGTCGTCGAGGAACGACTGGTCCGGCCCGAGAGAGACCGTCCCGGTCCCGGACGACACCACCGTGGTCGACCACGTCGAAGTGACCGTCGGCGCCGGGGAGGCGGAGTCCTGCTGCTCGAACAGGTCCACGCGGAACAGGAAGACCACGGCAGCCGCGGCGAGCAGCAGGCCGAAGAGCCCGACGAAACCGGTCGAACGGCCCTCGGAAGGCTCGGTCACCATGGTCGACTCGGGAGCCGAATCCAGCTGAGCGCCAGCCGCCCGCTCCTCCCACTCCGGGGTCGGCCGCTTCACGATCGTCACCCGCCACGGCCTGTCCGGTGGATACTTCACCACCAGGACGCCGCGCGGCCGGTAGTCGGGGAGGTCGACCAGGTTGATGTCCTGAGTGATCCCGACGCGGTAGGCAGGCTCGTCGTCCGGTACGACGGTGAGATCGAACCGCACCGGCACGTCGCTCGTCTCACCCCCAATGGCGCGCAGGCTCTCGATCACCGCGAGCGCCGTTCGGGGCACGACCTCCGCCTCCCGGGCCCGCCTCGGCGCGCCGGCGAGGAGGAGCAACAGGCCGTAGACGATGGGCAGTCCCAAACCCCCGATGAACAAGGGCACTTTCTCGACGACCACACCGACGACTAGCGCGGCCAGCGAGCCCCCGATCACGGCCCCCGTCAGGAAACCGCGGGCGAGGGCGACCGGAGTGCTGCGCGAGGGCGGCGCGCTCGTGGTGATCGTCATACGGGTGATTGTGCCGGGCCGGGGTGACAGCCGGTAGGCCTGGGGCGGCTGTCAGGAGCAGTCGGAGAGACGGGCGGCGGGCTGCGTGTGCTCTCGAAGGGCAGGTCCCGGATCGCGCCCGTCGCGGGGCGGTTTCGACGGGTAGCCCGGTTCGCCAGCTCCCGCGGTCGACCTCACGGGAGTTGGCGATGAGCGGGCGGTCTGTGCGAGAGCCGAGGGTCGGGCACGAGGGGCAGAACGGGCGCTGGGCCCGGGTGTCGAGCCTGCTGTTGGCGGGTGGCTATTGGGTGTCCGTGTTTTGTGTGAGTTGGTGGTTGAGGTTGGTGAGGGCGTTGTGGGTGGCTTTGGTGTGTTGGTTGGGGATGGTGTGTTTGGGGAGGAGGGTGGGCCATCCGTGGGGGGTGGTGGTGAAGGTGATGGTGAGTTTGGTGTGTTGGTTGTTGTGGGTGGGGGTGAGGGTGTAGGTGGTGGTGCCGGTGAAGTGGCCGGTGTGGGTGGTGGTGAGGGTGTGTGGGGGTGTGGTGTGGGTGGTGGTGGCGGTGGTGTGGATTTTGGGTCCGGGTTTGGTGTGGCCGTTGGGGTGGATGGTGATGTGGGTGGTGCCGCCGGGGTGTTCGGGGGTGGGGTTGCCGGGTTGGTGGGTGTTGTGGGGGGTCCACCAGGTGGTGGTGCCGTTGAGTTCGGCGATGAGGTGGTTCCAGACTTGTTGGGTGGGGGCGTGGATGATGGCTTCGTTGATGAGGTCGTAGGTGTGCATGGCGGGCCCTCCTGTTCTTTCCTGAATTCCTGAAGTCCTGAGTTCTTGCTTTCTGGCCTTTGGCCTGTATTTCTTTTTTGCCGCTTGCCGCTTGCCGCTTGCCGCTTGCCGCTTGCCGCTTGCCGCTTGCCGCTTGCCGCTTGTGGTTTTGGCCTGTGCCTGTGCCTGTGGTTTGTTTTTTATGGGTTTTTTGCTGGCTTGTTTTGTCTGTCTGGGATTTGGGCCTTCGGCTTGCGGTCTGTGGTTTGCCGATTGTGGCTTGTGTTTGTGGTTTGCTTGTTGGTTTGTTTTTGTTGTGTGTCTGCGTGTTTTATTGGTGTATTTCTGTGGTTCTGTGTCGGCGTGTGTGTTCTTGTTTCTGTGCTTGCTGTGGGTCTGTGTCGGTGGGGGTGCCTGCGCCTGTGCGCCTGTGGGTCGATGCCTGCGCTTGCGGGTCGATGCCTGTGTGTTTGTGCTTGCGCCTGCTGTGTGTCTGTGTGTCTGGTGTTTTCTGTTTGTGCGCCCGCGGCCTGTGGTCTGTGTCGGTGTTTGTGTGCTTGTGGCCTGTGGTCTGTGTCGGTGTTTGCGGGCTTGTGGTCTGTGGTTTGTGTTTGTTGTTTGAGGGTTTGTTTGCTGGTTTGTTTTATTGCCGTGTCGTGCCGTGCCGTGTCTGTGGTTTGTGTCTGTGTCTGCGTGTCTGCTGTGTGTGTTTGTTGTGTGTGTGTGTTTTTGTGTTGTTAGGGGAAGATGTTTTGGCCGGGGGTGAGGGTGTGGGTGGGGTCGTATTTGTGTTTGGTGTTGGTGAGGTTGGTCCATTGGGGGCCGTAGTGGTTTTTCCAGTCGGTGGGGGTCATGTGGGGGATGGCGCCGACGAGGTAGCGTTTGGCGCCGAGGGTGGTGGCGTGGTCGTAGAGGGTGCGGTTGTGGGTGAGTTGGGTGGTGGGGTTGGTGCCTGGGTGGGGGAAGGTGAGGAGGTCGAAGAGGTAGGTGGTGGGTTCGTTTGGGGTGATGGCGTAGGGGTGGGTGAGTTTGTTGGTGGGGAAGGGGTAGAAGAGGAGGAGGCCTTGGCCGAGGGTTTGGGGGGTGATGAGGGGGGTGGCGTAGGTGATGAAGTTGGCGGCTTGGGTGGCGGGGATGAAGAGGCTGAGCCAGGGTTTGGGTTGGTTCCAGTAGCCGAGGTTTTTGAGGTTTTGGGTCCAGGTGTCGGCGCGGTAGGTGTATTCGCGGTAGGTCTGGTCGGTGGTGGTGGTCTGGTGGGGGTTGGGGTTGAGTCCGGTGAGGAGGGGTGTGGGGTTGGGGGGTGTGGTGCCGTTGTAGTAGGTGGCGGTTTCGATTTTGTAGAGGGGGGTGGTGTCGGGTTGGGGGATGATTTCGCCGATTTGGGTGTGGAAGCGGCCGTCGTGGAGGATGGTTTCTTGGTCGGTGAGGTAGGTGGTGAGGTTGTTGTAGTAGAGGTTGAAGACGAGGGCGCGTTGGGGGGCGGGGATGAGTTTGATGGTGGCGCGGATGATGATGCCGAATTGTCCGGCGCCGGCGAGGGCGGCGTGGAAGAGGTCGGGGTTTTTGGTGGGGGTGGCGGTGAGGAGGTGGCCGGTGCCGGTGATGATGTCGATGGATTCGACGGTGTCGGCTTGGAGGCCGTGTTTTTGGACGGTGTTGCCGATGCCGCCGATGCTGATGGTGCCGCCGATGGAGAGGTGGAGGTAGTCGGTGAGGCAGGGTGGGGTGAGGCCTTGGTTGAGGGTGGCGTCGGTGAGTTGGGCCCAGGTGACGCCGGCGTCGACGGTGGCGTTGGTGGGGGTGATGGTGTGGATGCGGTTGAGGGTGCGGGCGTCGATGCTGATGCCGCCGTTGGGGGAGGCCTGGCCGTAGTTGGAGTGTGATTCGAGGTCGTTGTCGGTGCCGCTTTGGCCGTTCATGGCGACTTTGAGGCCGTTGCGGCGGGCGTAGTTGATGATTTTGATGATGTCCTGGTCGGAGCCGGGTTTGAGGACGGCGTGGGGGGTGTTGGTGGTGAGGCGGCCGAAGTCGTGGCTGAATTCGGTGAGGGTGGTGGTGTCGGTGGTGAGGGTGCCGTCGAGGGTGGGGACGGGGCAGTGGTTGTGGGTGGTGGGGGTGTTGGTGGTGGCCCAGGTGCGGGTGGTGGTGTTGAAGGCGGTGATGAGGGCGGTGGTGGCGGTGGTGGTGAGGATGGTGCGTCGGGTGGGGTTGGTCATGCGGGGGTTTCCTGTTCCGGGTAGGGGTGGGTGTTCGGGTGGTGTGTGTTTGTTCGTGGCGTGGGTGTCTGATGGTGTGATGTTCTGGGGTTGGGCTGCGGGTTGGCGGCCGGGTGGTGGTTAGTGTGTGAGGGCGGGTGGGTGGGTCCTGCGGGGTGGGCGGTCTGCTGGGTCCGTGCAGGTGTTCGGTTGTTGGTTGTGTGTCCGGTTCCGGTTTCCGGTGGGGTGTCCTGGGGTGTGGGCCGGCCGGGCGGCGGGGTCCGTGGGTGGGCGGGTGCCGCCCGGCCGTGTTGGGTGTGCCTGTGTGGTTGTGTGCGTGTGCCCGCGTGTGTGCCCCTGCGTGCCCCCGCGTGTGTGCCCGTGTGTGCCCGTGTGTGTGTCCGGGTGTGTGCGTGTGGGGGGTTAGGGGGTGGTGTGGGTGACGGTGGCGCGTTGGTAGTTGAGGAGGTCGAAGCGGCGGGTCTGGCGGCGGAAGCGGTAGGTGTAGGTGGGCCAGATGGAGGGGTTGTTGCCGTGGTGGTCGGTGTACCAGCTCTGGCAGCCGCCGGCGTTCCAGACGGTGTTCTTCAGGCGGTCGGTGAGGGTCTGGTTGTAGGCGTTCTGGGCTTCGGGGCGGATCTCGACGGAGGTGATGCCGAGTTTGTCGATGGTTTTGAGGGCGTCGACGATGTAGGCGATCTGGGCTTCGATCATGACGGTCTGGGAGGAGTGGCCCAGGGTGGTGTTGGGGCCCAGGAGCATGAAGAGGTTGGGGAAGCCGTGGATGGTGGTGCCGCGGTGGGCTTTCATGCCGTGGGTGTGCCAGGTGTCGCGCAGGGTGGTTCCGTCGCGGCCGTGGATGCGGCGGGCGACGGGGCGGTCGGTGGCGGTGAAGCCGGTGGCGAGGATGATGGTGTCGACGGTGCGGGTGGTGCCGTCGGCGGTGGTGATGTGGGTGGGGCCGATGTCGGTGATGGTGTCGGAGACGATGTCGACGTTGGGCTGCTGGATGGCGGGGTACCAGGTGTTGGAGAACAGGAGGCGTTTGCAGCCGACGGTGTAGTCGGGGGTCAGGCGCTTGCGCAGGCCGGGGTCGGGGACGGATTTCTTGAGGTGGCCGGCGGCCATGTTCTTCATGCCGGTGGTGCGGGTGGGGCGGGACATGAAGAACGCGACGATCTCGCGGCCGTTCTTGTTGAAGGCGCGGCGGAAGCGCTGGTAGCCGGGCAGGTGGCGCAGCATCCAGGTGTGGCGGGGGGTGTTGGGCTTGTCGGGTTTGTGGGCGACCCAGGGGGGTGTTCGCTGGTAGAGGTCGAGGCGGGCGACCTGGTTCTGGATGGCGGGGACGAACTGGATGGCGGAGGCGCCGGTGCCGATGACGGCGACGTTGCGGCCGGTGAGGTCGTGGTCGTGGCGCCAGCGGGCGGAGTGGAAGAGGGTGCCGGTGAAGGTGTCCAGGCCGGGCAGGTCGGGGACGGCGGGCTCGGAGAGGTAGCCGGTGCCGGTGATGAGGATCTGTGCGGTGTAGCGGCCGTGGGTGGTGTGGATGCGCCAGTGGCGGTGGTCGGCGTCCCAGTGGGCGTCGAGGAGTTCGTGGCCGTAGCGCAGGTGGGGTTCGACGCCGAAGCGCTGGGCGGTGTCCTTGAGGTAGGCGTGGACTTCGGCCTGGGTGGCGAAGGTGGACTTCCACTGCGGGTTGCGGGCGAAGGAGAAGGAGTAGAGGTGGGCCTGGACGTCGCAGGCGCAGCCGGGGTAGGTGTTGTCGCGCCAGGTGCCGCCGAGGTCGGTGGCGCGTTCGAAGACGAGGAAGTCGTCGGTGCCGCTCTGCAGGAGGCGGATCGCGGTGCCCAGGCCGGAGATGCCGGCGCCGATGATGGCGACTTTGAGGTGGCGTACGGCGGTGGTGCCGGGGTGGGTGGTGGCGCCGGCGGGTTCGGGCTGGTCGGCGCCGGAGGGGGCGGGGTGTTCGGCGGTGGTGGTCATGGCCGGGGTGTCCCCTTTCAGGCGCGGCGGGTGAGGGTGACGCGGAAGTTGTTGAAGATGTGGTCTTCGAGGGTGTAGGCGAAGATGTCGAGGTAGCGCTCGAAGCGCTGGACGGTGGTCTCGTCGGCCATGGCGACGGCTTCGTCGCGGCGGGCGGCCAGGAGCTGGAGCCAGGCGCGGCAGGCGCGGGCGAAGGACTCGGGTTCGTTGCGGATCTCGGTGACCTCGAAGAGGCCGTCGAGGCCGGCGGCGAGTTCGGGCAGGCGCGGGATGTGGCAGCCCTCGAACTCCTCGCGCTGGAGGAACTTGAGGTCGTCCAGGAGCTGGCGGCGCAGCGGGGGGTTCTCGACGGTCATGGTGTGCAGGACGAAGCGGGCGCCGGGCTTGAGCAGGGAGTGGACCTGCTTGAAGAAGACGCGGTAGCGCTGGGTGCGCTCCTTGGGGGTGAGGGAGGAGAGCACGAAGTGTTCGAGGGCGTTGATGCAGAACGCGGCGTCGTAGGGCTCGCCGTCGGCCTTGTGGTCCTCCCAGCTCTCCACGCGGGCGTGGATGGCGGGGTTGTCGAGGGCGGCGACGAAGTCGGCCTGGGTGCGGGAGAGGGTGACGCCGACGGCCTGCTGGACGCCGTGGACGGTGGTGAGGCGGTTGAGCATGGTGCCCCAGCCGCAGCCGATGTCCAGGACCTTGGCCTTGCCGGCGGCCTGGGCGAGGTCGGTGAAGACGTCGAGCTTGCGTTCCTGGGCCTCGTCGAGGGTGGCGACGAGGTCCTCGCCGTCCTCCCAGTAGCCGCCGGAGTACATCATGGTGGGGCCCAGGATGAGGCGGTAGAGGTCGTTGCCGACCTCGTAGTGGTGGCGGATCGCGTCGACGTCGGGGTTGATGGAGCGGGTCTCGGCGGTGGTCATGCGGGTGTGCCCCTGTTCTGGTGGCGGATCGGATGGACCGGATTGGGCCGGGCTCGGCCGGGCCGGACTGGACTGGACTGGACTGGGCCGGGTGGTGCGGGTGTCCGGTGGTGCGGGTGTCCGTGGTGCGCGGCGCCGGGTGGTGCCTTTCCCCGCGTGGACGGCCGTTGCGGTGGCGGTGGCCGCTCTCGTCGTCTGCGGACGGGAGCGCCGGTGAGGGCGGCCGGGTCCGTGCGGTGTGAACGGCCGTGCGGGTCGGGGTGGTCGGGGTGTGTCCGTGCTTGCCTACGGTCGCCCTCCCGCCCCGGCGGGTGCGGCCTGCGGCGCGGTGCGGTGCGGTGGCCTCGGTGCGGAGCGGTGCGGCGCTGTGCGGGTGCGGTGCGGGTGCGGTGTCCGCGTCGCGGTGCGAGGTGGTGGGTGTCGTGCGTGTGGGTGCGGTGTCTCGGGTCAGGTAAGCGCGTGTCTCGCAAGCGGTGCGCAAGCGTGGGCGCAGGGCCGGGGTTGCGGGGCGTTTGCGTGGGGGTGGGTTTCATGCGGTTTCGACAAGACACGCGGCCCCCACGGCCTTCCCGGGTTTTTCCCCGGGGGGTTTTCGGGTTCCGTCGCGGTGCGTTCCGTGGCCTGTGGGCGGCGGGGGCGCGGTGGCGGTGTCCGTGATCCTCCCGGGGTGTCCGGGTCTGTTCTGCCTCATCACGTGTTGGCGCCCGTTCCGGGGCGTCCAGGAAGGAACGATCACTCATGTCCGACATCCCCACCATCGAGGACCTGGCCGCGCAGTTGCAGGCGGTGTCCGGGGCGCAGGAGATCGACGCGGACGCGGCGCTGCAGCACATCGCGGACGTGGACTCGCTGGATCTGATGGAGTGGCTGTACGGGTTCCAGAACCAGTACCCGCACATTCCGGCGGACGAGTCGCTGTTCGCGGACATCGACGACACGACGACGCTGCGGGTGGTGCACGAGCGGATCCTGGCGCTCGTGGGCCAGGCCGGCGTCTGAGCGCGGGGCACTGCTCGATGAGCGGCTTCGACATCACCGGGTGGGGGATCTCCGTCCCCGAGCGCGTGGTGACCAGCGTGGAGCTGGCGGAGCGTTTCGGTGTGGACGAGCACTGGATCGTCTCCAGGTGCGGGATCCGGGAGCGGCGGGCGGTCGGGGCGGGGCAGAGCACCGCGTCGATGGCGGTGGAAGCCGGGCGCCGGGCGCTGGAGCGGGCGGGGCTGTCGGGTGCGGACATCGCGCACCTGATCGTGGCGACGGCGACGCCGGAGCAGCCCTCGCCGGCGACGTCGGCGTTCGTCCACGACGCGCTGAAGATCGCGGGCAGCGCGCACGACGTGAACTCCGAGTGCGCGGGGTTCGTGTACGCGCTGGTGACGGCGGTGGGTCTGCTGCACATGGACCCGCGCCCGATCCTGGTGATCGGTTCGGACACCCACACGCTGACCGCGAACCCGGCGGACCGGGACCTGTCGATCCTGGTGGGTGACGGGGCCGGTGCGGTGGTCCTGCAGCCCGGCCCGGTGGAGCGGGTCCTGGCGTGGAACCTGGGCGCGGACGGCTCGTGCAAGGACAGCCTGAAGGTCCTGGCGGGGGGCTCGCGGATGCCCACCACCGAGGAGACGGTGCGCCAGGGCTTGCACTACGCGCAGATCAACGGCAACGAGATCTACCTGAACGCGGTGCGCTACACGGTGCGCACGATCCGCGAGACGCTGGAGCAGGCGAAGCTGACGCCGGCGGACGTGGACCACGTGGTGCCGCACCAGGCGAACATCCGGATCATCAACTCGGTGCTCGCCCACACCGGGATTCCCGCGGACCGTCTGGTGGCGAATCTCGACCGGTACGGCAACACCGCTTCGGCGTCGATCCCCATCGCGCTGGCGGAGGCGCTGGACGCCGGGCGCATCCAGGACGGCGACACGGTGCTGCTGGCCGGGTTCGGTGCCGGGATGACGTGGGGTTCGGTCCTGCTGACGTGGGGAGGGGCGCGGTGAGCGGCAAGGGCGCCTTCGGGCAGCGGCCCGACTCCCCGGTGGCGCTGGTCACCGGCGCCTCGGGGGGTCTGGGCCGGGAGCTGGCGCTGGCGCTGGACGCGGCCGGGTGCCGGGTCGCGGTGCACTACAACAGCGCCCGCCAGGCCGCCGAGGAGGTGGCGGGCAAGCTGGCCGGCGACCACGTCCTGGTCACCGGCGACGTCGCGGACTACGCGCAGGTCACCGCGATGTACGAGCGGATCACCGAGGCGCTGGGCCCGGTGGACGTGCTCGTCAACAACGGGGCGGTGCGCAAGGACGCGCTGATGGCCATGCAGAACCCGGTCGAGTGGCGGCAGGTGATCGACACGAACCTGGTCGGTTCCTTCCACACCGCGCGGGTGTGCGTGCCGGCGATGCTGCGGGCCCGCTGGGGCAGGGTGGTCAACATCGTCTCCCCGTCCGCGCTGATCGCCACCGCCGGGCAGACCGCCTACGCGGCGTCCAAGGCGGGGCTGATCGGGCTGACCCGCACGCTGGCGGCGGAGTGCGGGCGCCGGGGGGTGACGGTGAACGCGCTGTCGCCCGGGTTCATGATCACGGGGATGACGGACACCCTGCCCGAGCACGTCATCGCCGGGATGCGGGAGAAGGTGCCGGTGCCGCGGTTCGTCACCCCGCAGGAGGTCGCCCGTTCCATCGGGCTCTTCCTCGACCAGGACTGCATGACCGGACAGGTCATCAGCATCGACTCGGGAGCCTCCATCACCTGACCCCCCCCGCCGGCCCCGCCCGCTGCCCTTCCCGGCCCGCCCCCCAGGTGAAGACCTCAGGGGCGGGCCGGGCCGCGTGCGCAGGCAGCCCGATCGGGGCCGACGGGGCCGACGGGGCCGACGGGTCCGACGGGGGCCGACCGGGGCCGGCGTCCCGTGGCGGGGCCTGGGCGAGGACGGCTAGGCGAGGACGGCGAGCGCGGCCTCGTAGTTCGGCTCGTCGGCGATCTCCGCGACCAGCTCGGTGTGCAGGACGGTGTCGTTCTCGTCCAGGACGACGACGGCGCGGGCGGTCAGCCCCGCCAGCGGGCCGTCGGCCAGGGCCACGCCGTAGTTCTCGTGGAAGTCGCGTCCGCGCAGGGTGGACAGGGTCCGGACGCTGTCCAGGCCCTCGGCGCCGCAGAAGCGGGCCTGCGCGAACGGCAGGTCGGCGGAGATGCACAGCACCACGGTGTTGGCCAGCGAGCCGGCCTTGGCGTTGAAGGTGCGCACCGAGGTGGCGCAGGTGGGGGTGTCGATGCTGGGGAAGATGTTGAGGACCTTGCGCTTGCCGGCGAAGTCCTGCAGCGAGGTGTCGGCGAGTCCCTCGCCGACCAGCGTGAACGCCGGGGCCTGGCTGCCGGCCTGGGGCAGCGCGCCGCCGACCTGGACCGGGTTCCCCTTCAGCGTGACCTGAGCCATGAAAAGCCTCCTACCAGCGGTGGAATGTGGTGACAACGCCGCCGATCCTACTGCGCGCCCCCGGCCCCGGACGCCGGGTGGCCACCTCTCGGACACGGGAGGGCCTGCGGGTGCCCGCGCCGCTGTGCCCGCCGGTGCGCTCGCCGGCGGGTCTGCCGGTGCGCCTGCCGGCGGGTCTGCCGGTGCGTCTGCCTGCGGGTCTACCAGTGTGCCTGCCTGCGGGTCTGGCGGTGCGTCTGCCGGTCAGGCGGACCAGAACGGGTCGTCGTGGCGGGGCAGGACGTCCAGGTTGCCGTTGGGCAGGGTCGGTTCGGGCACGTAGGTGCCGAAGGGGTCGCGGTCGCGGATGACGGGGATGGGGCCGACGGTGGCCTGGAAGGCGATGTTCCCGGCGGCGCCGAACAGCACGGCGACGCCGTATCCGGCGGGCGTGGTGGCGAACATGGCGGGCTGGCGGGGGTTGACGGCGGTGATCCGGTAGCCGCGGGCCTGCCAGCCGCGTTCGGTGACACCCAGCAGCGCCCCGTACCTGGCGGGGGCGACCCTGGTGGTGACGTGCCGCTCGCGGGTGGCGGTGGCGTAGCCCAGGGAGCGGTCCTGGAGGCCGCCGGTGGTCTGCTCGGTGGAGCGCGGCCAGCCGTCCCAGTGGCGCAGCGGGGGGCGGATGGCGGACATCGCCTCGTCGAGGAGCGCGTCGAGGGCGTGGACGGCCTGTTCGGGGGTCATGGGGGCGGCTCTCAGTGTGACCAGAACGGGTCGTCGTCCGTGGGGATGACGTCGAGGTTGCCGTTGGCCATCACGGGGTCGGGGGTGGGGGTGCCGAACGGGTCGCGGTCGCGGATGACGGGGATGTGGCCGCCGCCGGAGGCCTGGAGGGTGATGTTGCCGGCGGCGCCGAACAGCATCGCGACGGAGGATCCGTCCCCGGTGGCGGCGAACAGGGCCGGCTGGTTGGGGTTGACCGAGGTGATCTTGTATCCCTTGGCTTTCCAGTCGCGTTCGGCCATGTCCATCAGGGCGGTGTACTTGGCCTTGGAGACCTTGGTCATGATGTGGCGGTCGCGGGTGGCGATGGCATAGCCCTTGGAGTGGTCGTCGATGCCCCCGCTCTGTTCGGTGGAGCGCGGCCAGCCGTCCCAGTGGCGCAGCGGCGGCTGGATGCCGGAGAGCGCCTCGTCCAGGAGCGCGTCGAGTTTCTGGACGGCCTGTTCGGGTGTGGTGAGGGACTCGGGTGCCGGGTGCTCGTCGCCCACGCCCACGCCCGCGCCCGCGCCCGTGTGCCCGCAGGCCGTCAGGGCGAGTGCCAGCGTGGCGGCCGTGAGGCCGAGCCGTCGTGCGGTCGGGGTTGCCATGTTCATCGGCCTTCCTGCCGTGTCACGGCGTCGTACCTGCCGGCCACGATCTGGCCGATGTTGTTGATCGACTCCGCGGTCGCGGTGTCGGAGGAGCTGTTCATGTAGTTGGAGTGGGAGTCCAGGGACAGGGACTTGCCGTCGGGGACCGCGAACCGGTTGGCGCCGAAGTCCTTGCTGGCCGGGTCCTGGCCGAACCAGAGCTGGTTGTCGGGGGCGAACGTCTGGTAGAGGTCGTCGGCGACGGGGCCCAGGACGGGGCCCAGGACCACGTCGGTGGCGACCCGGCCCTTGGCCGGCAGGTGGCTGACCGGGTCGTTCTCGGCGTCGCCGACCCACACGTGGTGGGGGTCGATGTGCAGTTGGGAGGCCTTGTCGGCGCCGGTGCCGGGGGAGCCGACCAGGATGATGTCGTCGGCGCCGGTGCCGCCGGGCAGCTGCGCGCCCAGGCCCACCGTGGTGGAGCCGTAGCTGTGGGCGAGGGCGACCAGGTGCGCGGGCGCTCCCTCGTGGGTGGCGCGCAGTCCGGCCATGAACGTGTCGTAGGCGGCGCCGCCCTTGGCGGCGCGGTCGGTGCCCATCACCTCCAGGGGCCGGGGGTCCCCGTCGAGGACCTTCTCCAGTCCGGGCGGCGGGTCGTAGCCGAGCCAGATCATGGAGGCGACCTCGGCACCGGAGTCGGCGATGTGGGCGGCGTTCCACACGTTCAGGGCCCGGTCGGCGTCCTTGCCGCCGACGGAGGACAGCTTGGTGCCCAGGCCCGGCACGTAGGCGCTGACGTTCTTCGCGGTGTCGGGGTTGCCGAAGGACAGGATGCCGCGGCCCTGGCCCTGTTCGCCGACGCCCAGCAGGAACGCGGGCGGCTGCCGGCCGTTCTGCACGTTCAGCTTGTCCCGGATCGCGCGGAAGCCCTCCAGTTTCTGCTTCTCGTCGTCCGACGGGTTCGGCTTGTGCTCGTAGGTGTCGATCAGGTGCGCCAGGTTGAGGCGGTTGGCCTGGTCGCGGGCGGTGGCGGGGATGCCGTCGCGCATGCCCAGCAGGTCGGGGTGGGCCTGGACCAGTCGCTGCTGCTCGTCCGGGGTCAGGCCCTTCCACCAGGAGTTGACCTCGGTGGGGGCGGCGCCGGCCGGCGTGCCGCCCCCCGCGCTCATGAAGAAGCGGTTGGTGACGACGGGCGCCCCGCCGGCCGCCAACCGGCGGGGGCCGAGGTCGTCGCGGGCGGGGGGGTCGGCGCGCGCGTGCGCCTGGTCCAGGCCGGTGCCGGTGCGGGCCCGCACCGTCAGGTCGTCCAGCAGCTTGGCGATCTTCTGGTCGGCGCCGTCGGCCTCGGTGACGGCGTGGGAGATGCGATCCGCCAGCGCCCTGGCCCGCTGCGGCGTGTCGTAGCCGGGGTCGTGGCGTTCGGCCTGCGAGGGCGCCGGCCAGCTGACCGTGCCGTCCTCGGCGACCGTCAGCCCCGCGCCCTGCGCCTCCTTCAGGGCCTCCTTCAGCTTGGACTGCGCCAGCTGGAAGCTCTCCGAGGCCTCGCGCAGCAGCCCCGACACCGCCGACATCTCGGTGTGCGCGGCGTCCAGGCGCCCGCTGGTGCGCTGCAGCGAGGCGTTGGCGGCGCCGGCCG
The DNA here is from genome assembly GCF_042731835.1 of Kitasatospora sp. NPDC059817. NCBI lineage: Bacteria > Bacillati > Actinomycetota > Actinomycetes > Kitasatosporales > Streptomycetaceae > Kitasatospora > Kitasatospora sp. NPDC059817. The sequence continues at coordinate 17,985 of NZ_JBHWIR010000057.1, forward strand.
CGGTGCCGACCCACTGGCTGTTGAAGACGTGCTTGGTGACCTCGGTGTTCATCGCCTGGACGTGCTTGCCGAACGCGCCGGCCAGGGTGTCGTAGGCGCCGGCGGCGCCGGCCAGGCCGGACAGGTCCGTGTCGCGCAGCTGGGCCAGGGTGACCATCAGTTCACCGCCGGCGCGTAGGGCCCGGCGCCGGGCGCCTTGAGGGCGCCGGCGTTGCCCGAGTCGGTGCCGCGGTAGTTGCCCGCGGTCTGGCCCAGCTTCAGGCTCACCCCGTCCACCTCCGAGGCCAGCTTGTTCAGGCACTCCTCCCACGCCGCCGTGCAGGCGTGCAGCGACGCCCCGGTGCGCCAGCCCGACAGCGCCGCGACCGCCGTGTCGGAGGGCTCGTGGATGTGCTTGAGCTCGCCCGGCATCGCCTCACCGGTGTCCTTGGCGACCTTCGCCGCCGCGTCCAGGTCCGCCGGGTTCACCCCGAACAGCGGCCCGCCCGCCGGCGGACCGTAGGGCCCGTACAGGCCCGGCCCGTCGGAGCCCGCGTACGCGTTCATGGATCCCGTCCCCCCGCTGGTCGACCGACTGCTGTGCCCGCTTGGGGCCGCCCCGGGGCCCGCACCCGGGGCCGCGGCCGGGCTCGTGGCCGGGTCCCGTGCGGGCATGCGAAACCGCACGCTTGTACGGTTCGCGTCGAAGCATGGCGAAAATAGCAGATCAGCCCACCGGCGCAGGCCCGGTGACGGCCTGACGGCGGGCTTTCGGTGCCCGCGTCCCGGCGGTGGCGCCCCGTCACCCGGGCCCGGGTCGGGGCGGTCGGGCGGTGGCGCGGGTCTACGGCTGCGGTGGTCGGGCGGCGATGAAGACGAGTTCGCGGCCCGGCCGGTCGGGGGCGTCGCGGACCTCGCGCAGGATGAAGCCGTGTGCGGCCAAGTCCGCCTCCACCTCGCCGCGTTGGAGGTGGGCTGCTGCCCGTCGGCGGTGAACACGCAGGTCCACCGGAAGGTCACCAGGGCCGGCCCGGCCGGGCGTCTCAGGGGGCGGGGTCCGCCAGCCCGGCGGGGGAGGGCCAGGGGTGGGCGGGGTCCTCGGTGATCCGCACCTGCTGCGGGGCGTCGCGGGGGAAGGTCCAGATCCGTCCCAGGGTGCTGGTGGCGGTCACCGTGGTGTCGTCCAGGGTGACGTCGGCGAACGGGTTGGAGGAGCAGGAGATCGCGAGCCACTCCAGGGTGTTCTCGTCGTCGTCGCGGGTCAGCGCGACCCAGCCGATGCTGCCGTGCTCGGACGCCTCGCCGGCGAGGGCGCGGCTGCCGGCGTGGGTGCTGGTGGCGAACGTCGTGTCGACGTCCGTCCAGTCGGTGGGGGTCCACGCGGTGGCCCGCAGCAGTTCCCCCCAACTCCACTGCTGGGCCCGCGGGTCGTGGCGCCGGCCGGCGGGGGAGAACCGCATGAGCTGCATCACCGACAGCGACCCGTCGCCGAACATGATGAAGTCCCCGTGGGGCGCCTCGCGGGCACGCCAGCGCTCATGGACCAGGCCGGACCGGGGTCGCGCGTCGTCAAAAGCCACGCCCGCCATGATCGCACCCGGCAGCGCCCCGGCAACGGCCGGGCCCGAACTCCCCTTCGCGGCAAGGCCGGTGCGGCACGGCCCTGCTGCGGGCAACCCGGGCAACCCTCTCCCCATACTCGGATCCGAGTAGTACGATCCGAGTATCACCAGCCCCGGCCCCGACCCGGGCCCCCGCGTGCGACCACGGAGTGCCATGACCGCCAAACGACCCGCCAACCCCCTGGCCCTCGCCCTGCTCGGCCTGCTCCTCGAACAGCCCCTGCACCCCCACGCCATGGCCACCACCCTGCGCGAGCGCCACCTCGACCAGGCCTTCAAACTGACCACCGGTTCGCTCTACGACACGGTGCGCGCCCTGGCCCGCGACGGCTGGATCGAGGCCACCGACACCGAACAAGTCGGCGCGCGCCCCGCCCGCACCGTCTACCGCCACACCCCCCAGGGCCGCCAGTACTTCACCCAGTGGCTGGACGAACTCATCCGCGAACCCTCCCGCGAATACCCGAAATTCCTGTCCGCCGTCAGCTACCTGGGCGCCCTGGGACCGCACCGCGCCGCCCAGGCCCTGCGCGAACGGGCCGCCGCCCTGCAGACCCGCATCACCGAGAGCGAACAGGCCCACCACAGCGCCACCCGCGAACACCACGCCCCCCGACTGTTCGTCATCGAGGCCGAGTACGCCCACGCCATGCTGCACGCCGAACGCCAATGGGTGCTGCGCACCGCCGAGGAGATCGAACAGGGCACCCTGGCCTGGCCGGAGGCCGCCCCCGATGCCTGACACCCCCGCCCCCGCGCCGGCCCGTACCGGACAGCGCCTACCCGCCGCCGGCGCCGCCAGCGCCGCCGGCGACGCGGACGTCCTGGTCGTCGGCGCCGGCCCCGCCGGCCTGATGCTGGCCTGCGAACTGGCCCTGGCCCGCGTGCGCACCGTGCTCCTGGAACGCGACCCGTCCCCGCCCGGCTTCTGCCGCGGCTTCAACCTCAACGCCCGCAGCCTGGAACTGCTGGAACGCCGCGGCCTGGCCGAGCGCCTCCTCGCCGAAGGCCCCACCGTGGCGACCACCGCGTTCACCGCACAGGCCCGCCTCGACCTCGCCGCCATGCGCACCCGCCACCCCTACGTCCTGGGCATCGCCCAGACCAGGGTGGAGGAGATCCTCACCGAACACGCCCGCCACCTGGGCGTACGCATCCTGCGTGGCCACCGCCTGAGCGCCCTCGACCTCGACGACGACGGCGTCCATGCCCACACCGACACCCCCGACGGCCCCGCGCTGCTGCGCGCCGGCTGGCTGGCCGGCTGCGACGGCGGCCGCAGCACCGTACGCGAACTCGCCGCCATCGCCTTCCCCGGCACCCCCGCCCGCCGCTTCACCCTGCTCGCGGACGTGGTCCTGACCGACCCCCGGCAGATCCCCTTCGGCGTGAACACCGGCCCGGGCGGCACCGTGTTCGCCATCCCCAGACCCGGCTACGTCCGCCTGCTCACCGCCGACCCCCACCCGCCCCGGGACCGGCACGAACCGCTCACCCTGCCCCGCTTCCAGCAGGCACTGGACCACGCCCTGGGACGCCGCGTCCCGATCGCCCGCGCCCACTGGCTGACCCGCTTCGGCGACGCCGCCCGCCTGGCCGAACGGCTGCGCCGGGGCCGGGTGCTGCTGGCCGGGGACGCCGCCCACATCCACCCGCCCGCCGGCGCCATCGGCGTCAACGCCGCCATCGACGACGCGATGAACCTCGGCTGGAAACTCGCCCTCGTCGCCCGCGGTCAAGCCCCCGAAACCCTCCTGGACACCTACCACAGCGAACGGCACGCGGCCGGCGCCAGACTGCTGCGCAACACCCGCGCCCAGGCGCTGCTCGCCGGCGACGACGAGGAACTCGCGCCGGTGCGCGACCTGCTCGCCGAACTCGCGCAGGCCAAGGAGACGGCCGGCCCCCTGGCCGAGGAGATCACCGGCATCGCCACCCGCTACCCGGCCCCCCACGGCAGCGGCCACCCCTGGGAGGGCGCGATGGTCCCGGACATCCCCCTCCAGCACGGCACCCTGCAGCACGGCACTGTGCAGCACGGCACTGTGCAAGACGGCACCCTCCAACACGGCGCCCTGATACCGCTGCTGGCCCGCACCGGCGCCGGCGCCCTGCTCCTGGAGGACACCACCGCGGCCGAGGCGCTGCGCGCGGCGGCCGCCCCCTGGGCGGACCGGGTGAGCGCGGCGACGGTGCGGCCCGGCGCCCTGCCCGACACGCCCGCGGTGCTGGTGCGCCCGGACGGCCACGCCGCCTGGACCGCACCGCCCACCGCACCGCCCCGGGCCGCCGCCGAACAGCTGCGCGCGGCCCTGCACCTGTGGTTCGGGCCGGCGGCGGCGCCGGTGCCGGGGGCGACCGGCCTCCCGTAGTGCCGCGCGGGGTCCGGGCGCTCCGGCGCTCCGGCCGTGTGCCGCCGGTGCGCCGCTGGGCGAACCGGCGGTGGTGCGCGAGGCGTTGACGGCGTCCGCGGCACAGGTGTCCGCTGTGCCGAGAGGCCCATCCCGCCCGCCCGCCGTCCCGCCCGCCGGGGCAGCCCCGCGGCTGCCCGGGGCGGCGGGTCGCCCGGGCCCGGGTACGGCCTGCGCGCGGTGCGGCCACCGGCTGGGGCCGCTACAGGTTGACGCCGCCGGTGACGTCGATCTTGGTGTCGGTGGTCCAGCGGGCGTCGTCGGAGGCGAGGAAGGCGACCGCGTCGGCGATGTCCGGTACCTGGCCGATCCGGCCGAGGGCGGTCAGGGCGGGGTTGCGTTCCAGGTTCGCCGGGTCGGCCAGCACGTCGGCGGTCATGCCGGTGCGGGTGAGTCCGGCGACGACGGAGTTGACGGTGATGTTGCGGGGTCCGAGGTACTTGGCCAGGGTGTGGCCGAACACCTCCGGGGCGCCCTTGGTGAGCGGGCGGCCGATGCCGTGGGCGCAGGCGACACGGGTGGAGACGGAGGAGATGTTGATGATCCGGCCGCTGTCGCGCAGCCGTGGCAGCACCCGCTGGGTGAGGAAGAGCGGCGCCTTGACGTTGACCGCGACCATCTCGTCGAACTCCTCGGGGGTGAGGACCTCGATCGGGCGCCCCATGAGGTTGAGCCCGGCGTTGTGGACCAGGATGCCGATCGCCGCTTCCCCGTGCGCGCGCAGCCCGGCCGCCGGCCCGGCCATGAGGGTGTCCACGTCGCCGGGAACGCCCAGTTCGGCGTCCACGGTGAACGCCCGGCCGCCGGCCCCGGCGATGGCCGTGGCGCTCTCCTTCGCCGCCGCCTCGTTGCTGCCGTAGTGCACGGCGACCAGGGCGCCGTCCCGGGCCGGGCGTTCGGCGATGCCCCGCCCGATGCCCCGGCCGGCGCCGGTGACCAGCGCGACCTTCCCGCCGAGGTCTCGCATGTCCACCCCTTGATCATGTTCCGCCGAGACCCCACCGTCCGACCCGACAAGGTCGGACTCACCCGAGTTTGACGTTCACTCAGGCCACGCGGGGGTGACGCCCTTTCCCGGACACGGACACGGACACGGACGCGGACGCGCACGCCTCGGCCCCAGGCCGGCGGGCCGTCGCCCGAGCCGGTCCCGCCACCGCCGGGCTCAGGCGGCCAGGCCGGGGAGGACCTCGGCGCCGGGCAGCCGGGCCGCCGCCCAGCCGGGGAGGATCAGCTTGCCCCGCCGCCGCCCGCTGCCGATGAGCACGTGCGGGGCGGCGGCCACCGCCTCGTCGACCAGCAGCGGCCAGCCGCCCGGCAGGCCGACGGCGGTGATGCCGCCGTACTCCATGCCGGTGGCGGCGACGGCGACGTCCACCGGCGCGAAGGAGGCCTTGCGCGCGCCCAGGTGCCTGCGCACGGCGGTGTTGACGTCCAGGCGGGTGTCGGCGCGCACCAGGCAGGCGGCCAGGGTGACGTCGCCGCCGCGTTTGGCGGCGACCACCACGCAGTTCGCGGAGAGCTCCAACGGCACGTCGTAGGCCTGGCAGAACACCGCGGTGTCCGCCTTGTCGGGGTCGGTGTCCACGTACAGCACGGATCCGGCCCACCCGTGCGCGTCCGCGTTCGTCAAGGCGTCGGTGACGGGGGCGGCGAGGTCGTCGCAGACCTCGATCGCCGCGCGGACGAGGGTGAAGTTCCCAAACGGGGCGCGCACGTTCTCGTTCATGAAGCGGACTGTACCGCGCCCCCGGCAGGCCTGGCGCGGGCCCTGCCGCTGCCCCTGGGGCGGCGAAATCCGGTGCCGGCCGGAGTCGGTGGCGCCGGGCGCGGGGAAGGGGCCCGCCATGGAAGATCTTGCACAGAACATCGATGAGGCGGCCGCCGGACAGGACGGCCCGCCGCCGCACCTGCTCCCCGGCCCGCCGGCGCACGCGGTGCGCCTGACCGGCGGCGCCGCGAACACCGTCTGGCTGGTCACCCTGGCCGACGGCGGACGCATGGTGGTGAAATCCACCCCGGCACTGGCCCCCGACGCGTACGCGAAAGAGGCCCAGGGCCTGCAAGCCCTGCGCACCCACGGCGCCCTGCCGACCCCGCAGGTGCCGGCCCTGCACCCGGACGGCCTGGTCCTGGAAGCCCTCGAACAGCCGCCCGCGCACGACACCGCCTTCTGGGAACGCGCCGCACACGCGCTGGCCGGCCTGCACACCACCACCGGACAGCGCTTCGGCTGGGCCGAGGACGGCCGGCTCGGCCGCCTGGCACAGCGCAACCCCTGGACCCAGGACGGACACGAGTTCTTCGCCCGCCACCGCCTGCTGCGCTACCTCGACGAACCCCTGGCACGCCAGGCACTCGGACCCCGGGGCCGCGCCGACCTGGAACGCATCTGCAACCGGCTGCCCCAACTCCTCCCCGCCGCACCGCCCGTCCTCACCCACGGCGACCTGTGGCACGCCAACATCCTCGCCCACCCGCACGCGGCACCGGCGTTCATCGACCCGGCGGTGTCCTGGACATGGGCGGAGACGGACCTGAGCATGATGTTCTGCACCGGCGGCGTCCCCGCCCGCTTCTTCGACGCCTACCGCGAACACCACCCCCTCACCGACGGCTGGCAGCACCGCATGCGGCTGCTCCACCTGCGCGAACAGCTCAGCTGCGCCGCCCACTTCGGCGCACGCGACGGCCACACCGGCGACCTCCTCGACGTGCTGCGCACCTACCGGTAGCGCGGCCGCCCGTCCGGCCCGCCGCCCGCTGCGCCGTCCTCAGCGGCCTTCTCGTCTGTGGTGGTCCTGCGGTGCGTCGGGGACCAGTTCCTGGTCGTAGCGGGCCAGGAGGGTCTGCATCGTCCGGCAGTCGGGGCGGCCGCCGGCGGCGAGGGCGGCGGCCTCGATGAAGAACTCCTCGAAGCCGGCCGGGGTCAGCGTCACCAGGATCGTGGCGGGGGTGTCGCCGATCGCGGTGAAGGAGTGCGGGTGGGTGCGCGGGACGTGCAGGAAGCCGCCGGGGCCCGCCTCGGTGGTGTGCGCGCCGCACCGCAGGCGGAACGCGCCGCTGACGACGTAGAACGTCTCGTCGTGGCCGCGGTGCAGGTGCAGGGGTGCGCCCTGGCCGGGTTCGAAGGTGGACTCCAGGACGGCGATCGATCCGCCGCTCTGGGCGCCCGCGAGTTTGACGACGTACGGGCTGCCCGGCACGTGGTGGCGCCCGCCGTGTCCGGGGGCCAGGGCGACGGGTTCGCGGTGGGGGTCAGCCACGGCCGGGCCCCTCGCCGGGGTCCTCGGTGAACTCCCCGGTGAACTCCTCGCGGTGGCGTTCGGCCCAGGCCCGGAACGGTGTCGCGGCGCGGCCGGTGATCTGCTGGACCGCGGGCGTGACGGTCGCGGCGAACGGTTCGAGGGAGGCGGCGCGCAGCGCCATGACCGCGTCGGCGGTCTCCGGGCGCAGGCCGTGGTCCAGGAGTGCCTGGCGGGCGGCGGGGGGTGGGATCTCGGTGAAGTCCAGTGGGGTGCCCAGGACTTCGGCGAGCGTCGTGGTCATCTCGCCGGGGGTGAGGGCCTGGGGGCCGGTCAGCAGGTGGGCCCGGCCGTCGTGTCCGGGCCGGGTCAGGGCGTGGGCGGCGGCCGCGGCGATGTCGGCGGGGTCGATGACGGACACCCGGCCGGCGGCGAACGGGGCCCGGACGGTGCGGGTCGCGCGGATCGCTTCGGCCCAGGCGAGGGTGTTGGACATGAAGCCCATCGGGCGCAGGAACGTCCATGCCAGGCCGCTGTCCTGGACGGCCTGTTCGCCCGCGCGGTGCCAGCGGGCGACGGGGTCGTCCGCGTCCGGGTCGGCGGCCCGGCCGGAGGACAGCTTGACGACGGCCTCGGCGCCGGCGCGGGCGGCCGCGGCGGCGAGGTTGGCGTCGTGGCGCGGGATGTCGGGGCCGTCGGAGAGCAGGAACACCTTGCGCACGCCCCGCAGGGCGGCGGCCAGGCTGTCCGGCTCGCCGAGGTCGGCGCCGACGACGTCCACGCCGCCTGGCAGGCGGGCCCGTTCGGGGCGGCGGGTGGCGGCGCGCACGGGGGCGCCGAGGGCGGCCAGGTGGCCGACGAGGGCGCGGCCGACGGTGCCGGTCGCGCCGGTCACGAGTATCACGGGGTCCTCCGGGTGTCCTTCGGCAGGCTGTTCTTCGGCAGGGTGCCCTTCGGCAGGGTGTTCTTGGTCAGGGTGTCGAGCAGGTCGTCGTGCCAGGCCAGGTCGGCCTTCAGGCGGGCGAGGCAGTGCTCGAAGATCCACGGTTCGAGGCCGGTCAGGTCCGGCCGGGCGGCCTCGAACTGCTCCTCGAACAGGGCCACTTGGTCGGCCACGGCCTGCCGGCGCGCGGCGACGGCCCCGGCGAGGTCCTCGTCCGTGAGGTCCGCGGTGTACTGCAGGGCCAGGTCGACCGGGTCGGGCAGCAGGCGCACCTTGCGCAGGGCGGCGTCGCGCAGGGCGGCGAGCTCCCGGCGGCCCTGGCCGGTGATCGCGTAGACGGTCCGCTCGGGCGGGTTGCCGACCTTCTCGTTGCGCACCACCTCGACCAGGCCGTCGTCGGCCATCCGGTGCAGGACGCTGTAGAGCGATCCGGGTTTGACGTCGGTCCACAGCTCGGTGCGGTCGAGCTGGGCCGCCTGGCGGATCTGGTAGCCGTGCATCGGGCCGCCCCGGGCCAGCGCGCTGAGTGCGAAGAGTCGCGAAGTTCTCACATTGCTAGTCGAGCATGATTACAGGTCATAGTCAAACGCGATTATGGGTGCGGGTGCGGGTGCGGGTGCGGGTGCGGGTGCGGGTGCGGGTGCGGGTGTGGGTGCGGGTGCGGCGTGGGAAGT
>NZ_JBHWIR010000057.1:26867-27742 GCF_042731835.1 Kitasatospora sp. NPDC059817
GGGGGGGGGGGGGGGGGGGGGGGGGGCGGTGGGGGTGGTGGGCGGGCGGGGGTTGCGGCGGGGGGCGGGCCCGCGCCCGCCCCCCCCCCCCCGCACGGGTCCGTTGCCGGGGGCGGGCGCGACTCGGGGCGAATCGTTCCTGCGGCCCCGTTGCTCCCCGCAAGGGGCCGCCGGTACAACAGAATTGGCCGTTCCGGCCGTCTCCAACGCCTGCGCAGGGAGGTCGTGGCCACCGTGGTGCGGGTCGGGCGGGCTGGTCGGGTCGGAGCTCGTGGGCTCGGTACACCGATGGGGCCGGCGGGGCGGGTCGTCGGGCCGGACGGCATCCCCGTGGTGCTGCGGCTGTACGGACCTGTCCACGGCCTTCCGCCGGACGGCGGCGCGGCCTGTTCCGACGGCTTTCCGGTCTTTCTCGTGCTCGTTGTTCTGTTCGGCCTGGTGATCCTGCCGGTCGAGGCGGTGGGGTGGGTGCGTGGGACGCCTCGCTACCGGTTGAGCGTCGAGGTCGGCGGGCCGCGGCCGCGCAGTCTCGTGCTCGGTTTCAAGTCCAGGGCGCAGGCGCGGGATTGCCGCCGGAGCCTGGCTGTCGGCGTCGGCGAGCACGGCGGGGGAGCGGTGCCCCGCACCCCGCAGGGCGGCGAGGGCGGACTGAAGCGCGAGAAGTCGGCCGGTCCGACTTCCTGCGCGGAACCACCGGTTTGCTGCGGGCCCGCGCCCTGCCGGGTCGCCTGTTCGGCTCCCGCTCAGAGGCCTGGTGGATCCGCTGGGACGGGTCCTTGGCGCTCACGGTACGTTGGCCGCCCCGCCGCCCCCCCCGCCGCGGCCGCCGGCGGGGCGCGGGGGGCGCGCGGGGGGCGCCTGCCCCGCCCCACCAC
>NZ_JBHWIR010000057.1:27752-44007 GCF_042731835.1 Kitasatospora sp. NPDC059817
CGCCTCTGCGGGCGCGCGTCGCGCCGGCCGCCCCCCCCCCCCCCGGGGGTGGCTGGCGGGTCAGGCGGTGGGGAAGTCGCCGGCCTTGACCCCGGTGAGGAAAGCGGACCAGGCGTCGGCCGGGAAGACCAAGGCCGGGCCGCTGGGGTCCTTCGAGTCGCGGACGGCCATGCCGCCAGCGACGACGTTCCCCGCCTCGACGCACTCGTTCGCCTGTGCGCTGTAGCTGCTCTTGTACCAGCCCCGAGCGGAGATCTTCGGCTTGGTCATGCGCTCACCCTCTTGTCTGATCTCTTAACTCGCTGTCTCTGCCGCGATTGCGGTGATCATATCCAGCGACTGGGCGGGGTTCAGGGCTGACGATCGCAGGTCCTCGAAGACGAGCCCGTAGCCGTCGAGTTCTGCCTCTCGTTCCAGGTAATGGCTGCTCGTCAGATTCTCCAGAAACACTGCTCCCGAGGTAGGGGAGCCAGTGAATCCGTACATCACGAATGCCCCGCAGGCGCCAGCGGTCGGACCGATGTCGAGCGGAACCACTTGCAAGGTGACGTTGGGGAGTTGCGCCGCTTCGACGAGGTAGCCCAGTTGCGCGCGGTGTGCATCGGCGCCGCCCACCGGGCATCGGAGGGCCGGCTCCCAGATGATCGCGCAGAGTCGGGCCGGATCGGGCTTGGTCAGAACCTCCTTGCGTTCCATCCGGAGCCTGACCAACTGGTCGATGCGTTCCGGGCGGACAACAGCCGGGTTGGCCTGAAGCAGAGCGCGGGTGTAGTCCTCGGTCTGCAACAGGCCTGGCAGGACCAGTGGCTGCCAGTTCCGGATGTAGCGAGCGTCTGCTTCCAGATCGAGGAAGTCCACATAGGCGGGCGGGATCGTATCGCCGTGGTCGTGCCACCAGCCGCGCTTCTTGCTGTCGCGGGCCAGCGTCTCAAGGGAATCGCGGTCCCTCGGCTCCGTGACGCCGTACAGGTCCATCAGGACGCCGAGGTCCAGTCGGCGGATCCCGACCGCGCCGGTCTCTATCCGGCTGATCTTCGCGCGCGAGCACGCGAGCGCGGATGCGGCGTCCTCGGTGGTCCTGTTCGCTGATTCCCGGAGCCGACGGAGCTCCGACCCCAGGCGGCGGCCGCGGACGGTCGGCCTCGGTTCGTCGGTCATGCGCGATTCCTCCCTTGAACTGCCCAGTCTGCCCCGTGACGGACCGTCGGGGCCACGCGCCTCGCAAATCTGCACGGTTGCAGTCGTTCTTGTTGCAGACGGCATTGGCGCAGTGGCATGCTACAGGGAGTAGTCCATGAAAGACACAGCGTGATCTTGATGGATCGTCACCCGGGCATCCCCATGCCCGCCGACGGTCCTCGGGCCTTGCCTCACGTGCCCGGATCACGCTTTCCCGCTCCGCCGCCGAGGAGGCGTCGCCATGTCCGAAACGCTGAAGATCCCGCCCCCCGTCGCGGGGGAGTACTCCTGCTGGCTGTCGCGCCACCAGAAGTCCGTGCCCACCGCGCGGGGACTGCTGCGAGGCTTCCTCTCCGACCACCAGGGGGGTGAACTGTTCTTCGACTACTCCGGGTTGGTGCTCGGCGAACTCGTCACCAACGCCGTCCAGCACGCCCGCACCCCGTCCGACCGGCTGCTGTTCGTGCGCTTCGCCCTCTCGGCCGACGACCTCAGGATCGAGGTCCACGACGCCGACTCCCGGCAGCCCGTGCTGCGTCGCGTCAACGGGGACGAGGAATGCGGGCGGGGGCTGTGGCTGGTGTCCGAACTCGCCCTCCAATGGGGCTGCCGACCGTGCGCGGGCGGGGTCGGCAAGGCGGTGTGGGCGGTCCTCGGACCCCGGAGCGGCGCCGCCGCGTGACCACCATCGCGCCGCGCGACTACCCGCACCCGGTCACCGTCGAGATCGGCGGCGTCACCGAGACCGCCACCTTCACCCGGCTCGCCGACGCCCTGGCGGCCGTGCGCACCGCCCTGGCCCGCCTTCCCCTCGACGACGACCACGCCGCCTACCTCGCCGACCTGTTCGCCCCCGAATCCACCGCCCTCATCTCCCGCCGGCTGACCGACTTCGGCGCGCTGCGCACGATCGCCTTCGTCGGCATCCACGCCCACCCCATCCACTTGCGCCCCGCTGACGGCATCGACGAGCTCCCGGACCCGAGGTGAGGCGCAGCTGCGCCCGGGTCGTGAGGTGGTGGTGCCTGCGCGGCCAGTTCTCCCTGCCCGTGCGGGCGTTGAGTCCGGGGCGCCGCGCCGCCCACGCCGAGATACGGCGCTGGGCGGCCGCCCCGGGCAGTGCCGAGGCCCTGCTGCGGGCCGTCGCCGACCGCGCCGCCCGCCAGGCGCCCTCGCGCTAGTTGTGTTGTGACCGGGACCGTTCGCCGTGGATGGGGGCGCCTCTAAGTCTTCCTGCGAGAGGTCTGATCACTCGGCCACTGCCGCGCGCCAGATCCATGAGGTGCGGCGGGGGCGGTCTTCCAGATCGCCCCGGCCGGTGCACCAGAGGAGGACATGGGCCGGGTCGCCGGGTGGAGCTTCGGGGAAGAGCCGGTGGAGTACCGCCGCGCAGAGCGGCGCCGGGGGCAGCCATGGCACGCCCAGCCCCTGGGTGATGTCGTGGGTGTGCAGGAGCACCTCGGCGACACCCATTGCCGCAAAGCCTGACGAGTCGCAAGGGCCCCAGTGCCAGGCCCGCGCCTCCGGGCCGGCCGTGGCCAGGGCACTGCCGAGTAGCCCTGCGCAGGCGGTGACCACCTGGAGCACCTCGCGTGGGGAGCTGTCCGGGCGGACGGCGAGGTCGAAGGGCAGGTAGGCGTCCGTCGGGCGTGCGGCGATCTGCCCGGCGTAGGCCAGCAGGTCATGGGCGATGTGGGCGGCCGTCGTCCAGCAGCTCCATTCCAGCGGACCTGCCGGTACCGACCAGTCCTCCGCGTCGTGCGGGCCAAGTACCCGCATCATCTCGGTCACGGCCTCGTTGACGTCTCGGTTGTCGATGTAGCGCATCCGGCGATGCTACGGCTGCGACAGGAGGGTTCATCCGCCACGGTTGGGCTGCCGCGCTTGCGAGGGGGCGTCCGCCCCGGCGGAGGCCCTTCTCGCTGCGGATGCGTGCGCGTTCACGGCGTTGGGCGGCCAGGACGTCGGGGTGGCGGGCGTTGGCGTTGCGCCAACGGAGGCGGCGGTGCAGTTCACGGTTCTGGACGGGGCGGGCGGCGCGGATCGACTTGAGCGCGGCCCTCCTGATCAGTCAGTCTGCGGACCCTGACCGGTTCTGCCACCACGCCTCCACACATTGGATGGGATGTCAGCCCCCGTCCAATCGGCCCCAGCCTTCGCCCAGGCAGGAGGCCGGTGAACCTATGCGGTCAGAGCGCTGGCGTCTGTCCCGCGCTGCTGCGGGGCGGAGAACGGGATCGATCCCGGCCAGACTGTCGCGCAGCCGACGGGCCCCCAGGGCGACGCGGTCGTCGGCGGCCCGCGACAGCTCCTCGCACAGCCGTACCGCGTCGTCCCGGTCGTCGGCGACGATGCCGAACACGTCGGCGACCGCGGTGTGGATCCAGTCGCCGTGGTTGTCGTCGGCCACTGCCAGTGCGGACGCGACGATCGCCAGCCCGGCCAGGTCGTTTCGCCGCAGCAGGGCTTGTGCGCTCACCCGGGTGACGAAGGTGTCGCCTGCGTCGAGCACGAGCGCCAGCAGCGGCCCGCGGGCCTCCCGCAGCTCGGCGAAGCCTGCCAGGGCGCGACCGGCGTCCGCCCGGTCGCGGTAGTCGCGGCTGCGCCCGAGCTCGGCCAGCGCCGCGACGGCCGCCCGCCGCATGTCCCCGTCCATCTGTCTGTCCACCCCTTCCGAGAGGTCCGGCGAAAGTACCACCGGGGCGCTCCGCGGGCTGATCCGCCAAGATCGGCCGGACAGGGCCTAGCCGCAATGCCACTGACTTTGCGGTCCTCCGCGACCCTCCGACCGAGGCATCGCCACAGGTCAGCGGCTCGTGATCGCTGTTAAGTCAGTGGCATTGGACCTAGCCGAACAGGACGGCCAGCCGGGTCCGGTCGTCCTCGGGTCGTAGGAGCAGCGCGTGGCTCCTGCCGCTCGCGGCCGCGCCGACGAGGACCGGCAGTCCCCAGTCGGCTCCCAAGCGCGTCTCGCGTCCCGTGACGGAGTCGCGGTAGCGGTCTGGAGCGCCGGCCCACAGCGCGACCGGGGTGGCGCCGTCCAGGACCAGCAGGCCGTTCGTGTGCTCCGTCGTGAAGCGCAGCGCGTGGTGCCCGGGGCCGTGGACCGGCCAGACCGCGAAGGGCCCGTCCGGCAGAACGCCGGCCGGAGCAGTGGACCGGGCGCCGGTGCCGTCGAGGCGGACCGCGCTGACCCGGCCGTCGTCGGCGACGGAGTACAGCAGCGCCGAGCCGTCGGAGTGGGCTTCGGCGAGCAGCAGAAACGCCTCCTCGGGGTCCCGCAGGACGGGACGTTCCCGCTCGACGGCGAGGGTGTCCGGGGTGAGGATGCGCAGCGTCGCGGGTCCCGCCGGATCCGCGTCCAGCGCGAGTACTGCCAGCTGCGCCCCGTCGGTGCATACCACCGCGTACTGCGACTGAGGCAACGGCAGCCGCACCGGGCGGCGGACCCGCCACCGGGGCCCGCCGGCGCCGGACTCCAGGTCTGCCGCCTGGACCCGGGACGGCCGGCGTTCGTCGAAGACGTCGTCCAGGTGCCAGAAGGCACGGTCGCCGATCCACCCGACGAAGTCGCCCGCGAAGGCGGAGGTGCGCGGCGGTTGTTCCCACCTGCCCCGTCCCCGCAACGGCAGGAGGGTGTCGGGCTCTTGGTCCACGCCGTCCTGGAGCACGGACATCCGAGCCCAGGGGTTGCCGTCCGGGCCGGTGTACAGGGCGGGATTGACGCCCTCGTGCTCCACCGTGATCTCCTCCACACCGTCCGGACCGACCGTCAGGTAGAGGGTGTCGTCACCGCCGTCCGCCCTGTGCCGGTTGGCGGCGACCACCACCGCCTCGCCCGCTCCACCGCAGACGCTGCGGAACGACAGCCCGCCCTCGTCCCTCAGGGTGACCAGCCGAGCGCCGGAGGCCGTGTCGATCCGCCACTCGACCGGCGAGGAAGCGGAGGTCAGTTCACGCATGCAGCCCATCTTAGGGAGGAGGCCGGTCGGGCCGACGGCGCGGCGAGCGGGACGCTGCGGCCCGCACGGCCGTCCCCCGGCGGTCACACCGCTGTTCGCGCAGCACGACCACCGCGTCGTCGCCCTGATCCAGTTGCGGCGCCGGTCGGCCGGGCCGGGGCCTCAGCGCCGCGCGTGGCGGACCTTCAGCCGTCCGAACCCGGTGGTCCCGGAGATCCGGATGGTGGGGCCGCCGGGGGTGGGGTGCCGCGGGGGCTTGTAGCGGGCCTCCTTCCAGCCGGCGTGCATGCCCTCGATGTCGACGACCGCGTCGTGGGGCACCGTGATCCTGGCGCCGCCGGTGCCGAGTTGCAGTTCGATGTCGACGACCGGGTGCTCGAAGACCGCCCGGGACAGGTCCAGGTGCACCCTGCCGAGCGCGGAGGCGACCTTGAGGGTCCGGGGCACCCGCCAGGCGCCGCTGCGCCGGATGCGTCCCGTGGCGGCGCCGATCGTCGTCTCGGTGCCCGCGCCCGGCTCGGGGAGCGAGGCCAGGGACCGCGCGAGTGCGCCCTGCGTCCTGGCGGTGAGCGCCTGGTCGAGGCGTTCGTCCATCTCCTCGTGGGAGATGCGCCCTTGGCTGTACGCCTCTTGCAGGCGTTGCACGGCCGTGTCGCGGTCGTCGTCGCCGGCCAGGGGCGAGAGGTCTTCCGGCAGCGAGGTCACCGCCACAGCCTAGCGCCGCGCCTGCGCCGCGAGTCAGCCAAGGCCCCTGGCGGGTACGGCCGGTGCCGCGCGGAGCCGGTGCGCGCAGGATCGCGGCCCCGCGTCGGGCGGCGTGCGGTCAGCGCAGGGCGGCGAGTTCGCTGACGCGCAGGGTGGGGGTGCCCAGGAAGAGGTCGGCAGGTGCCGGGCCGTGGGCGATGTTGAGCGTGTCGAGCCGGTAGGTCCACGCGCCGTCGTGTGCGTGGGCGAAGCGGTAGTTGATCTGCCAGCGCAGCCATTGCCCGCGGGCCAGGCGCACTGCCGGGGGGCGGCGCCGTCGGCGCGGCATGCCGAAGGGCGTCGCGACGAGCTGGACCCGCAGCAGGTGGCCGGCCTCCTGGAGGAGCACGCCGGTGTCCGTGCGGGAGCCGGGTGTGCTCTCGTGCGTCAGGGAGCGGGGCCGGAAGCCGTCGGCCTCGTGCATCCGGACCTCGTGGACGAGGGGCGGTGAGCCGGGCGGCAGCAAGAAGGCGGTCGGGGCCGCGTTGCGCCGGGCGGCTTCGGGTCCGCCCCGGGACTGTCCGGTCCATGACGTGCGGACCCACTGCATCACTGTTTCCACGGGGCCGATCCTGCGGCACGGCGGTGCCCGGGCGCCACGTCGTTTCGGCGGCTCACGGCAACGACCGGGGCCGGGCGGGTGGGCCTCACGGCACCGGCCGGGGCGGGGCGGGTGGGCCTGACGGCAACGGCCATGCACGGGTGGGCGCGTAGTCGGCCTTGAGGCTGTGCAGCTGGGCGGCGAGCAGGCGGCCCGCCGCCCCGGCCAGGCCCTGGCGGTCCGTCACCGGATGCGGACCGTCCAGGAGGGACATGGTGAGGCGGTAGGTCGACAGGGCGCTGTCCGTCCGGGCCCCGGTCTGCTCCCGGGACGGTGCGCGGGACAGCACCAGTACCGCCGGCTCGCGGTTCTCGGCGATGGCGGCGCCGAGGCGGGCGTGGCCGTCCAGGACCACATGGCAGTTGAGCCCGCTGAACCACCAGAGCAGGACGGGCGCCAGGATGCCCTCCCGGGCCTGCTTGCGGCAGGCCTTCACCCGGGGGTCGCCGGGTGGCGGCATCCGGCGCAGCGGCATGACCCGCCACGAGCCGTCGAACCAGTCGATGTAGCCGTCGGGATGGCCGTCGAGCAGCAGGGAACGCCACTGGCCGCCCGGCCCGCCTGCGGCCGGTGCCATCCCCTCGCGGGCGAGCCGCGGGGAGAGCACCCACCGCCCCTCGTGGAGCGGGCCGGCGGCGCGGGCGTGCAGGGCGCCGGCGAAGCGGTGCGCCCAGCGGGCGTACCAGGACGGCCCTCCCGGCCCGGCGACCGCGCACGCCTCGGCGATCGCGCACGCCTCGGCGGCCCGCAGGGGGGTGATGGGGGAGCGGTAGTGGTCCGTGCGGGAGTACTCGACGCCGCACCGGTCGTCGTCGATCCTGCCGGTGAGCACCACCCGCGGACCCTGCGACAGGACGATCAGGTTCCCGTTCGCCGTCCGCGGCCGCAGCCCCGGTTCGGTGGCAGGGGGGAGCTCCAGGCCCAGGCCGCCCCAGGATTCGCCGTCGGCCGCTGTCAGATTCCTCCGGTGCACCGGCCGATCCTAGGCGCAGGCGGGCAGGCCCGTGTCGGCCCGCCCGGCCCGGGTTGACACGTTTCTTCACATCTAGAATATTGGATGCGTCATCTGGTCGAGGGTCGGGCGAAGGGAGTGCGCGGTGGATCCGCTGGCCGTTCACAAGGCGCTCGCCAATCCGGCGCGGGCGGACTTCCTGCGCTGGCTCAAGACGCCCGAGCGCTACTTCGACGAGGACTACTACCGCGAACGCGGCGTGGGCTTCCACATCGGCGTGTGCGTGACGGACATCCGGGAGAAGTCCGGGCTCGCCCAGTCCGTGGTCTCCGGCTACCTGCAGATCCTGCGCGACGCCGGACTGCTGGTGTCCGAACGCGTCGGCAAGTGGACCTTCTACCGCCGCGACGAGGAGACGATCGCCGCGTTCGCCGCCTACGCCCGCGACGAACTCTGACGCTCCGCCCCCTCAGGGGCGCACCCCACCGCCCCCGCCGGGGCGGCCCGGGCTGCGCCCTTCCTTTTCGCCCCATTCCATCTAACTATCTAGATTTGTAGCCCTGTGCGTGGGGGGGGGCGGGTGCCGTGCGCCCGCACACCCCGCGCACCGGGCGGACGGAGGCAGCACATGGCAAAGACCGGCCCCGCCGTCCTGACGCTCTCCCTGGGAGTGTTCGGGATCATCACCACCGAGATGGGCGTCGTCGGCGTCCTGCCCCGCATCTCCGAGGACCTCGGCGTCACACCCTCCGCCGCCGGCTGGCTGGTGGGCGTCTTCGCCCTCGTGGTCGCCGCCACCGGGCCGTTCGGCACCCTGCTGGCCTCCGGCCTGCGCCGCAAGGCCGTCCTGGCGGGCGCCCTGGCCGTCTTCGCGCTCTCCAACGCCGTGTACGCGCTCACCGACGACTTCGCCGTGATGTTCGCCTTCCGGATCCTGCCCGCGCTCTTCCACCCCGTCTTCTTCGCCGTCGCCCTCACCACCGCCGCCAACCTGGTCCCCGCACACCGCGCCACCCGGGCGGCCACCACCGTCTTCGCCGGCGTCACCCTCGGCTTCGCCTTCGGCGTGCCGCTCACCTCCTACCTCGCCGAACACGCGGGCCTGGCCGCCGCGTTCTGGTTCGGCGCCGGCGTCAACCTGCTGGCCTGCCTGGGCGTCCTGCTCCTCCTGCCCTCCACCCCCGCAGCGCCCACCACCCCCACCACCCCCACCACCCCCGCAGCGCCCGCCGGCCGGCGCCCCTCCTACCGGGGCCAGCTGGCCATCCTGCGCCGGGGCCGGCTGTGGCTGTCGGTCCTGGCCGTCGTGTGCGTGTTCGCCGCGATGTTCTCCGTCTACGGCTACTTCGCCGAATACCTGGAACACGTCACCGGCCTGAGCGCCTCCCTGGTGGGCGCCGCGCTGATGGCCTTCGGGATCGTCATGGTCCTCGGCAACCTCCTCTTCGGCCGCCTCCTGGAACGCGACCTGCTGCGCACCGTCACCGCCTTCCCCGCCCTCTACGTCCTCCTCTACGCCCTGCTCTACGCGATCGGCCCCTGGCCCGCGCCGATGACCGCCGGCGTCCTGCTCTGGGGCGCGGTGCACTCCGGCGGACTCGTCGTCAGCCAGAGCTGGCTGGCCCGCGACGCCCAGGACGCACCCGAGTTCGGCAACAGCCTGTTCATCTCCTTCTCCAACCTGGGCATCACCGCCGGCAGTGCGGTGGGCGGCCTCGTCGTCTCCACCGCCGGCGCCCGCCACCTGCCCTGGGCCGGAGCGGGCTTCGCCCTCGCCGCCCTGGCCGCCGTCCTGCTCCGCCGCCGCCTGGGCCCCGGCGCCCCCACCGCCGCCACCGCCCCGGCGCCGCAGGCGCAGGACGCACCGCCCGCCACCGTCTGAGCCGGCCGGCCAGGACTTCGCGGGCCTGCTGGACGCTCGCAGAGGGGTGCGCGGGCACGCAGGCCCGGCCTTCGTCAGATTCCGTACAGGTGGTGCGGGACCGCTCGCTCCCAGACCGCTTCGAACGCGGTGGCGCACAGCTTGACGGTCTGCGGGTCCGCCGTGATCTCGTCCTCGACCACCGCGCCGTCGCCGGAGAAGTGGTGCACCCGGAGCAGCGCGTCGTCGAACAGCCAGAAGTCGTTGCCCGGCAGGGGGATGCCCGTGGCCCGTCGCCGGGGCAGCCAGCGGACCTCCTCGCCCGCCGTGACGTTGGCGTGGGTGACGTAGTGCTCCCACCGGATGTACGCGGACACGGGCTCGGAGACGACCCGGGCCCGGCGCACGGCCACGCCCCGGACCACCGTGTCCGTGATCAACTGGTCATAGGGATGCCACCAGGACCCGCGGTCCTCCCAGTCGATCCGCTCGCCGCGCCGCCACGCCTCGAACCGCTCTGTCGGGGCGTAGGAGTCCCGCAGCTCCAGATGGACGGCGGACCGCCGGCACCGCCCGAGCAGCTCGGCGAAGTCGGGCACGCTCGACGGCGCCTGCGTTCCTCCGGGGACAGCTCGGACGGCCGAACCGCTCGTCGGGGTCCGGCGGGGCGGCTTCGCCTCCCGGCGGTCGGGGGCCCCTTGCGGTGCCGCGCTCACGTGCCCAGGGCTTTGCGGATCAGGGTGGCGAGCACGGCGGCCTCGGCCTCCTTGAGGTGTCCCAGGGCCACCCAGGAGAAGCTGGAATCCGTGAACACGTCCGGGCCGCCACGGACGAGGGTGGAGATCCCGGCAGCGCGTAGCGCTTCCCTCAGATCGTTCGCCGCCGACTCCCCGGCGCTCACCCGTTCCGACTGTCCAGTCGGCTCAAGACCCGACATGTGCCACTCCCTTGACCGGTGGGGTTTCCGTCACCACGAAGGTAGGGGCGGCGGCCGGAGCCGGGCGGAGGTGATTCCCGGTGATTCTCACAGCAGCGACCGGCGCGCCCGGACAATCACCCGATGGGCTGACGGGCCGTAGACGGCGCTCTGCGCCAGGGCCTCCCACGCCCGGATGTGAAGCGCGACGTCCGCCGGATCGTCCAACCACATCTCCGCGTGCCAGGACTCGGTGATGACCAACGCGCCGTCGTGGATGGAGAATCCGACTCCCGCGGGCACTCTGAGATCGGCATCGAACGGCACGATCCCGAGCCGGACGTTCCCACGAGCAAGCCAGGGGGCCAGGGACTCCAGCTGGTCCGCCAGTACGGCCGGCGGGCAGAGCCGGGAGACGAGGGCGCCTTCCCACACCAGGAAGTGGAACGACCGCGACCGGTCGTTGAGAACCCTCTGACGCTCCATGCGGGCTACTGTCGCGGCCTCGACGTCGCGGATCGACGGATGGACCCTGGTGTACCGGGTGAGGACCGCTCGCGCGTACTCGGCGGTCTGGAGCAGGCCGGGAACCAGGGTCGGGTCGAATGACCGCCGGTCGCCGGTCCGCTTCCCCTGCGCGGCGTGCGCCTCCTGCACCGGCCGGACACCGCCGGCGAGCTGGCGCCGCCACGACCGGTACTGGGTCTCCACCGTCCGCAGCCGGCCCACCAGTTCGGCGCCGGCGTCGGGCCGGCCGACGGCCTCGGCCCAGGCGACCACGTCGGCCCTGGTGGGAGACTGCCTGCCGTTCTCCAACTTGCTGACCTTGGACTGGGGCCAGCCCAGCCGCACGGCCAAGGCGCGTCCGGACAACCCGCACTCGGTGCGGAGTTCACGCATCCGGGCACCAAGAGCAGACCGCGCCTGCTGATAGTCGGTGCTCACATGTCGGAAGGTACCTGAGCCCGGAACTGCGCGTAGGGCCTCGCGTGGTGCCAGGCGGCATCACGCGTCTGGCAGGCACGGAGGACTTCCAGCGGGTCGGTGACCAACTCCATTCCCACGGTGCGCTCCCCCTCGAAGTGGAAGCGCGCGACCGTGCGGGAGTCGAAGAGCCAGAAGTCCGACAGCCCGGCCAGCCCGGCCGCCTCGGCCTCCGAACGCCACATGCACCGGATGTCCTCACCGGCCGCCACGTTGGTCCGGGCACACGCCAGCAGGTACCGCTGCCCCTCGGTCGGCGGATCGTCCACCAGGCGCACCCGCTCGAACCTCTTGCCCTTGCCGATCATGCGGCGCACGTTCTCGAACCAGGGGTGCCCGACCTCCCCGGCGCTGTCCCCCGTCCGAAGGAACTCGGCGTAGGAGGGCGTCAGCTTGTCGGAGAGGTATCCCGCCCTTGTCTCCAACCGCCACGCGGTGTGCTCGAAACCGTCGTTGATGAACTCGGTGATCCGCTGCTGCGGTACGAACTCCGGCACCGGCGTTGACTCCTTCGGCGCGAACCGCACCAGCAGTTCGCGGGGCACGACTACGAAGCCCTCATCGTCCTTCACGTGCATGAGTTGCGCCACGTCCTCGGGGTCCGTCACGGCGTACCCCTGCACGACCACCTCGCCGGTGTCCACGTCCTCGTACAGCGTCGGGCAGTCGCCGACACCCGAGGTGCTACCGATGACGCGCAGCCGCCTTGCCATGGTTGTTCCTCTCGACGGCGGACAGGAAGGTCCTCCCATGATCGGCCTCAACCGGCGCTCCGGGAGGCGTGATTCTCGATGATTCTCATGACGGTCCAACGCGGGCGTGGTGACGGCCGGATGCCGGGGGTGTGAGCCGGGTGCCGGTGGCCTGTCAGTGGTGTGCCGGTGGGCCCTGGGAGCTTTCCGGGGACAGGCCGGGTGCCCATCCGGCAGGCGTGCGACAGACAGGGAACCACCATGACCACCGACATCACGATCATCGGCGCCGGACTCGGCGGGCTGACCCTGGCCCGCGTGCTGCACCTGCACGGCATCGCGTCCACGGTCTACGAGGCGGAGGCCTCGCCGGCGGCGCGTGCGCAGGGCGGGATGCTCGACATCCACGACTACAACGGGCAGCTCGCCGTCCGGGCGGCCGGCCTGATGGACGAGTTCGAGGCCCTCGTGCTGGAGGGCCGCCAGGCGATGCGGATCCTCGACCGGGACGGGAGCGTCCTGCTCGACAAGGCCGACGACGGCACGGGCGGGCGCCCCGAGGTGCAGCGCGCCGAACTGCGGCAGATGCTGCTCGACTCGCTCCCGGCCGGCACCGTCCGGTGGGGCCGCAAGGCCGCCGGCGTCCGCGCCCTGGGCGCCGGCCGCCACGAGGTGGCGTTCGCCGACGGCGCCACCGCCGTCACCGGCCTGCTGGTCGGCGCGGACGGCGCGTGGTCACGGGTGCGGCCGCTGCTGTCCGCCGCCACCCCCGAGTACACCGGCACGTCGTCCGTCGAGACCTACCTGTTCGACGCCGACACCCGCCACCTCGCCGCCGCGAAGGCGGTCGGCGGCGGGTCGATGATGGCGCCCTCGCCCGGCGCGGAGATCTTCGCCCACCGGGAGAGCGGCGACACCCTGCACACCTACGTGATGCTCACCAGGACGCAGGACTGGTTCGCCGCCGTCGACTTCACCGACCCCGCCGCGGCACGCGCCCGCATCGCGGCACAGTTCGACGGCTGGGCACCGGAACTCACCGCGCTGATCACCGACGGCGATACCGCCCCGGTCCTGCGCCCCCACCACACCCTGCCGATCGCCCACCGCTGGGACCGGGTGCCGGGGGTGACCCTGCTCGGCGACGCCGCCCACCTCACCGCCCCCAACGGCGAGGGCGCCAACCTCGCCATGCTCGACGGCGCCGAACTCGGCCAGGCCCTGGCCGCGCACCCCGGCGACACCGAGGCCGCCCTCGCCGCGTACGAGCGGGCCATGTTCCCCCGCAGCGCCGAGGCCGCCTCCGAGGGCGTGCACATGCACGAGCTCCTCAACGGCGACGACACCCCCCAGGCCCTGATCGCCGCCTTCCTCGACGGCGAAGCGGCCTCCTGAACCGCCCTCCTGAACCGCCCACCTGAACCGCCCACCGGCAAACGGGCGCAGGGCGGCGCTCAGGCGTACCGGTCGAGCAGCGCCTCCAGGTAGTCCTCCAGGCGCCGGCCCAGCAGGGCCGGCGTCAGGTCGCCGCGCCCCAGCTCCCGCCACGGCACGGCGACCTTCTCCGCGTCCGGGGCGAACGCCAGCGCGTCCAGCAGCCGCCAGTACAGGTGCGCGCCCGGGTCGGCCTCCAGCGTGCCGCCGGCCGCCAGGTAGCGGGCGGCGAAGTCCAGGCCGGTGTCCACGCCGTGCAGCAGGGCCAGGGCGGTGGAGCAGTGGGCCACGTCCAGGTCGGCCGGGCCCCAGGAGGTCTCCACCCAGTCCACGACCCCGCTGACGGCCAGCGCGGCGCCCTGCCCGGTGAACAGCACGTTGCCGGGGTGGAAGTCGCGGTGCAGGAAGCACGGCCGGTACGCGGGCGCCTCGCGGCGGATCACCTCCACCGCCCGCCGCCACACCCCGGGACGCGCCGTGGCCCCGGGCACCCGCACCCGATCCGGGGCCGTCCACGCCTCGAAGGCGCGGGGGCGCTCGCCCGGCGCCACCGCGAGGGCGTGCACGGCGGCCAGCTGACCGGCCAGCAGGTCCGCGCGGCGCTCCACGTCGCCGTCCTGCGCCACCCGTACGCCGCCCGGCAGCAGCGACATCACCAGCGACGGGTGGTCGCAGAACTCGCCCGCCGCGTCCAGGGCGTGCAGCCGCGCCGCCGGCACGCCGCCGTCCGCGAGCAGCCGCAGCACGCCGGCCTCACGGGTCAGCAGGGCGGGCGCGTGGCGCAGGTAGAACGGCTTGACGAACGAACGCAGCACCAGCGCGTACCCGCCCCCGCCCTCGCCCGCACCCCCCTCCGGGCCGACGTCCAGGCGCCGCATCCGCGACGTCCAGCCGCCGCGCAGGCCCGTCACCGACCGCACCCGGTGGCCCGGGGGGAGGCCCTGCTCCACCCAGCGCAGCGTGGCGGCCCAGTCCCGGCCCGAGGACCCGTACGGTTCGTGCGGCAGTTCGTGCGGCGGTTCGTGCGGCGGTGCGAAGGCGTTCATCCGCCGAAGGATACGAACACCGCCCGCCCGCCGCCATGCCGGGTTCCCACCCGCCCCCGCAGCCCGCGCGGCCCCGGGCCTGACGCAGGGTCAACTCACCGTCAACGCCCGCCGACCGCCCACTATTCCGAGACCAGTCGAAGTTTGACAGTTCCCCGCGCACCGGGTTACGTAAGTGGCCGCACCGCACGCCGCACCGCACGCCACGCCGCACGTCGCACCGCCACCGGCCCGCCGCAGCAGGGGAGTTACGCCATGTCCAGGACCGTCGTCTTCGACCGCACCGGAGGACCGGAGGTCCTGACCGTGCGAGCCGCCGCCGTCCCCGTGCCCGGCCCCGGCGAACTGCTCATCCGCGTCAGCGCGATCGGCCTCAACCGCGCCGAGGCCCTCTTCCGCGCCGGCGCCTACCTCGACGAGCCCAAACTGCCCGCCACCCCCGGCTACGAGGCCGCCGGCACCGTGGAGGCCCTCGGCGAGGGCGTCACCGGCTTCGCCGCCGGCGACCGGGTCGACACCGTCCCGGCCTTCTCCCAGAACGACTACGGCGTCTACCGCACCCACGCCCTCGTGCCCGCCCGCGCCGTCGTCCACCACCCGGCCGGCCTCACCGACGTCCAGGGCACGGCCGTGTGGATGCCCTACCTGACCGCCTACGGCGCCCTCGCCGAGGACGGCCACCTGCGCCCCGGCGACCACGCCCTGCTCACCGCCGCCGCCTCCGGCACCGGCCTGGCCGCCATCCGCACCGCCCGCCGCCTGGGCGCCGTCCCCATCGCCACCACCCGCACCCGCGCCAAGAAGCAGCAACTCCTGGACGCCGGCGCCGCCGACGTGATCGTCACCGGCGAGGAGGACCTGGTGGCCCGGGTGGACGCCATCACCGCCGGCACCGGCGTGCGCACCGTCTTCGACCCCGTCGCCGGCCCCGGCGTCCTCACCCTCGCCCGCACCATCGCCCCCGGCGGCCGCCTGATCGTCTACGGCCGCCTCGACCCCCGCGACACCCCCCTGCCCGGCCAGGACACCTTCGCCCCCGTCACCAGCCGCTTCTACTCCATGCACGAGGTGACCCGCGACGACGAACGGCTGCGCCGCGCGCAGGCCTTCGTCACCGCCGGGCTCGCCGACGGCTCCTTCACCCCCGCCGTCGACCGGGTCTTCGAGGGCCTCGACCGGATCGCCGAGGCCCACCGCTACCTGGAGGCCGGCACCCAGGTCGGCAAGATCGTCCTCACCGTCCAGAACTGACCCCACTGACCCCACCAGGGCCGAGCCTTCCAGAACCGGCCCGCCCCACGGCCGCCGGCCGCGGGACGGGCCGGCCCGCTCAGAGCGCCGTGCGGGCCTCGGCATCGGCGGCGGCGACCACCGCCGACAGCAGGCCCGGGAAACGGCCCTCCAACTCCTCGGCGCGCAGCGAGTTCATCTTGGTGGTGCCGACGTAGTACTGGTGCAGCAGTCCGGCCTGGCGCAGCACGTTGAAGTGGTGCGTCGAGGTGGAACGGGAGACCGGAAGATCAAAGGAGCCGCAGCTCAGCGCGGCACCCGCGTGGGCCAGCCGGCGCACCACCGATCTGCGGGCAGGGTCCGCGAGTGCCTCCAACACCTGCTGGACCCTGAGGTCCTCCACACCAGGGTGCACGATCACCCGCGCCGCCACGCGTGCCCGTCCCACACCCACCACCCCTTCCCAACGCTCGACCCCCGTCCCGGTTCGGTAAAAGCCGCGCGGCGTGCGCGACTTCGCGCCTCGACGCTACTACGAGCGCGCCGTGCGCCACGCCCACCGCAACACCTCCGCAACACGCGCGCGCCCGCCCCGGCGCGCCCGCGACCCCCGCGCCCCCGCCCGCCCCCGTGCGCGCACGCGCGCCTGTCTCT
>NZ_JBHWIR010000058.1:0-23124 GCF_042731835.1 Kitasatospora sp. NPDC059817
GTTGACTTTTGGCACGCTGTTGAGTTCTCAAGGAACGGACACTTCCTTCGGACCGCCTTCCAGCGGGCCCTCCGGGCGCTTCGTTCTTTCGTGTTTCAAGCTTATCAGATGTTTTCCGCTCCGTTTTCCGGAGTTTCATTCATCGGAATTCGCTTTCCGCTTGCCCCCGCTCTCTCGCGGCGACTCCGGAACTGTACGGGGACAGGCCCGCCACATGCAAATCGCCCCCGCCCGGGGTCCCGGGCAGGGGCGATCAGTGCGACACGGACCAGGTCAGCGGACCTCGGTGATCTCCGGACCGCGGGCGAACGGGTCGAGGGCCGCGCCGCCGAAACGGTTGTCGCCCTCGCCGGCCGCAGCCGCAGCCGCACCGCCGCCGTCGGCGACCATCTGGGCGTCCTCGGGGAGCTTCAGCACGATCGGGTCGCGGGGCGCCATCGGGCTCTCGCCCCGGACGACGACCGTCTGCTGGAAGACCTGCTCCAGGATCCCGGCCATTTCCGGCTGCACGGCGGCCTGGCCCGAGATCACACCGCGCAGGAACCAGCGCGGGCCGTCGCAACCGACGAAGCGCACCAGCTGTACGCCCTGGGTGCCGTCCGGCAGCTGCACCGGAACCTGCGCGCGGAGGTGCCAGCCGAGCGGGCCCTCCTCCTCCTCGATGAGGCCGCCCTGCGCGGTGATGCCGTTGGCGATCTCCTCGCGGACCTCCCCCCAGATGCCCTCCGACTTGGGAGCGGCGAAGGCCTGCAGCTGGATGGCGCTGTTGCCGAGGACCAGGGTCGCGGCGACGATCGCGTCACCGGCGACCTCCACCCGCAGCTCCATGCCCTCGACACCGGGGACCAGCAAACCCCCGAGGTCCACTCGCCCCTCCTCGGGGTTCTCCAGCTCGGAGTGGTCCCACGGACCGTCCGGCCGCGGGGCCGGCGGCAGGCCGACCTTGTCGGACGGGTCCAGCTCGGTCACGTTCTCGCTCTCGGCGGAACCTTCGACGTCATCGGCCGTCTCGTCGGCGCTGATGGCGTCGTCGGCGAGCTGCTCGACAGCGTCCTCGCTCTTCTGGCGACGACGGAACACGGTCACTGTCCTTCCCGGTCCAAGACCGATGCGAATACCTGCTCGGCTTCCTGCGAGGCCGCGGGAATGCTAGACCGCGGCGTGGCCGCCGGTCGACCCGAACCCGCCCTCGGCACGTGCCGACCCAGGCAGCTCGGCCACCTCGTGGAAACGGGCCTTCTCGACCTGCTGGATCACCAGCTGGGCGATCCGGTCCCCTCGGCGGAAGCTGACCCCCTCGCGCGGGTCCAGATTGACGACGATCACCTTGATCTCTCCACGGTACCCGGCATCGACCGTCCCCGGGGCGTTCACGAGGGCAACTCCGCAACGAGCTGCCAGCCCGGAGCGGGGGTGGACGAAGGCCGCGTAGCCGTCCGGGAGGGCGATCGCGATGCCGGTGGGCAGGACGGCCCGCTCACCGGGGGCCAGCTCGGCGTCCACGGCGGTGCGCAGATCGGCTCCCGCGTCGCCGGGCTGCGCGTAGGCGGGCAGCGGCAACTCGGGGTCGATGCGCCTGATCAGGACGTCCAGCGGCGGGCGGGGGGTGTTGCTCAAGGGTTCACCTCAAAGGCTCGTGCGCGCTTCATCAGATCCGGGTCGTCGAGGACCTTCTCGATGTCCTCGGGACGACCGTGCGTGGTGAAGTGTTCCAGCTTCACCTGGATGAAGAGCGCCTGCGCCCGCACCGCGACCGGTCCGTCGGGGCCGCCGATGCGCGCCTCGGCGGCGCTGTAGATCTTGCGGCCGTGGACGCCGGTGACCCAGGCGCGCAGGTGCAGCACCGAGTCGACCGGGACGGGGCAGAGGAAGTCGGTCTCCAGCCGGCCGGTGACGGCGGGGGCGTGCAGCAGCCAGTTGAGCGTGCCGAGGGTCTCGTCCATGGCGGTGGTCAGCACTCCGCCGTGGGCCAGGCCCGGGCCGCCCTGGTGGACGTCCCGGACGGCGAACTCGGCGGTGACGTCGAGTCCCTCGCCGGCGACCGCGTCGATCCGCAGCCCGCCGGGGTGTTGCGGTCCGCAGCCGAAGCAGTGCTCGTAGTGGGAGCCGAGCCGGGTGCCGGGGGCGGGCGCCTCGGGGGCGCGCGGCGGCAGTACGGCGTCCGGCGGCGGGGTGGTCGGGGACGGCGGCAGCGCGGGCGCCGGCCGGTCGGCGGGGGCGGTGGGGGTGGTCGAACCGGTCACGGGGCCCCAGCCTACCCAGGGGTAGGCGCGCGGCCGGTGGGGGTGGCGTCCCGGTGCCGGCGTCAGGGCGCCCACAATGGGGGCATGTACGACGAACGCCTCACGGTGCCGCGCTCCTGGTGGCTGCTCCCGGTCGCGACCGGGCTCACGCTCGCCCTGATCCTGCTGCGGGTCGGCGGTCTGGCCGCGCTGGTCGGGCTGGTGGTCGGCATCGCCGCCGGCGCGGTCGCGATCAGCAGCTACGGCTCGGTCCGGATCCGCGTGGTGCAGGGCTCACTGGTGGCCGGGCCGGCCCGGATCCCGGTGGACGCCCTGGGTACCGCGCACCCGCTGAGCCCCGCCGAGGCGGTGGCCTGGCGCGGGCCGAAGGCCAACCCGCGCGCCTTCATGCTGCTGCGCAGCTACGTCCCGACGGCGCTGCGGATCGAGGTGACCGACCCGTCCGACCCGACGCCCTACCTCTACCTGTCGACCCGCTCGCCGATGAAGCTGGCGGAGGCGCTGGAGGAGGCCCGTCGCGGCGCCCGCACCTAGGCACCCGCGCCCAGGGGCTCTCCGGCCGATCGTGCCGGACAGAGCACCTGGCGGAGGGACCCGCGCACGCCAGGGGGCAGCCCCGGACGCGCACAGGCCCGAAAAACGGAGAGGGACGGTTCCGCTGATGCGGGACCGTCCCTACGACTTTGTGCCGGCCGACGTGCTCATGGCCGACTCCGTCCTCCCGGTGCCGTCCGTCAGGACGACTCCCGGACCTGCCGTCCGGCCCCGCTGCCCGGGGCCGGAAGGGGCGCTGTGCCGGCCCCGCGGAAGCCGCGGGTGCCGGGCCCTGTCCGCCGCGGTGCTCAGGCGCCGCAGTCCCGGCAGATCGGGTTGCCGTTCTTCTCGCTGTACAGCTGACTGCGGTGGTGCACCAGGAAGCAGCTCATGCAGGTGAACTCGTCGGCCTGCTTCGGCAGCACCCGGACCGCGAGCTCCTCGTTCGAGAGGTCTGCGCCCGGGAGCTCCATGCCCTCGGCCGCGTCGAACTCGTCGACGTCGACAGAGCCGCCGCCCTTGTCGTTCCGCCGAGCCTTGAGTTCCTCGATGCTGTCTTCGTTGAGCTCGTCGTCGGTCTTGCGTGGGGTGTCGTAGTCCGTTGCCATTGTTCGCTCTCCCCCTCCGGGTTTGTGCGGTGTGTGCGGTATCTCCAGCGCACGTAACGCATGGGGGGTCGGTCTTGTGCCCGACCCGAGGCGGAGATTTTGCCTTACTTCAAGCCCTGTTACTCAATCGACACTCAGCCAGGGGTCCATTGGGGTGATCCACCAGGCTGCGGGAGGCCTCACGCTGGGCCATCGCCAGCCTCCTCCAGCATCCGCTCGGCGGCCACTCACAGTGAGCACGGGCCGCGCTGACGCTCGTCCATTCCCTTGCCCACCTGGGGTGCCGACCAATCATCCGGCCGGGTACTGACCCGAAATCCGGTCACGGACTGCGATCGGCACCCCAGCTCGGATGATCACTCTCCGAGGTCGGGTGAAGTCACGGAGCGACACGATGTGAGCTTGGTCACGTTCAGAATCTTCCAGGGCAAACCACGGAAAATCCACCCACTTCGACTGCTCCGCCGAACACCCTAGTCGGCGCTCCTGCGCGCGGCCCGGCGGGCCAGGATCGCGGCCTGGCGCTCCTCGAACTTACGCGCCTGGCCGTCCAGCCCGTCCAGGAAGACGCCGAGCTCGTTCTGCGCCAGCTGGCCCTCCGGGCCGAGGCCGCCGATCTCCATCACGCGCAGGTGGCGCAGCACCGGCTGCAGCACGTCGTCGTGGTGGATGCGCAGGTTGTAGACCCCGCCGAGGGCGATCTGCGCGGCGGCCCGCTCGAAGCCGGGGATGCCGTGGCCGGGCATCCGGAAGTCGGTGACCACGTCGGCCACGGCCCGCATGGCCTGGTCGGGGGCGATCTCCAGGGCGGCCTTCAGCAGGTTCCGGTAGAAGACCATGTGGAGGTTCTCGTCGTTGGCGATCTTCGCCAGCAGCTGGTCGCAGAGCGGGTCGCCGGCGTACTTGCCGGTGTTGCGGTGCGAGATGCGGGTGGCGAGCTCCTGGAAGGCCACGTACGCGACCGACTGCAGCATGCTGTGCGCGTTGTCGGACTCGAAGCCCTCGGACATGTGGCTCATCCGGGCCCGCTCCAGCTCCACCGGGTCGACGGCCCGGGTGGCGAGCAGGAAGTCGCGAATGGCTATCCCGTGCCGGCCCTCCTCGGCGGTCCAGCGGTGCACCCAGGTGCCCCAGGCGCCCTCGCGGCCGAACATGCTGGCGATCTCGTGGTGGTAGCTGGGGAGGTTGTCCTCGGTCAGCAGGTTCACCACCAGCGACACCCGGCCGAGCGGCGTCACCTGGGACTGCTCGACGGCCCAGGCGTCGCCGCCCAGCACCCCGTCGAAGTCGCGGCCCTGGCTCCACGGCACGAACTCGTGCGGCATCCACTCCTTGGCCACGGCGAGGTGGCGGTTGAGCTCCTTCTCCACGACCTCTTCGAGGGCCAGGATCAGCCGGGCGTCGGTCCAGCCGGTCGATCCGAGGGAGGCGCTGCTCTGCACAGGGGCGATGGTCACGGTCTTGCTCCTGGGGGACGGCACGCGCGGGACGGGCGCGTTGGGCGGGCACGTCTGCGGACGCACTTACGGTTCCGTAGGTTACGACACCGTAAGTTGCTCGGGCAGGAAATGACAAGCCGCCCCCGCCAGGCCTTATGTCGTCTTGACGGGCCTGACGGGGGCGGCGGTGAACGGTCGCTTACGGAGCGCGGCGGCGGGGAGGGCGCGGCGGGGCCGGGAGGGACCCGGCGGGCAGGGTCAGGGGTTGGGGATCCGGACCCGCATGGTGAGGCCGCCACCGGCGCGCGCAGTGGCCTCGATGGTGCCACCGTGGGCGCGCACCACCGAGCGGACGATGGACAGGCCGAGCCCGACCCCCTTGTCGCTGCGGGTGCGGTCGGCGCCCTTGACCCGGCGGAACGGCTCGAAGATGTGCTCCAGCTCGTAGCCGGGCACCACCGGGCCGGTGTTGGACACCACCAGCTCGCCGCCGCCGGGCACCTCGGCGGTGGCCAGCTCGACCCAGCCGCCGGGGGTGTTGTACCGGACGGCGTTCTGCAGCAGGTTGAGCGCCAGCCGCTCCAGCAGCACGCCGTTGCCCGCGACCACGGCCGGAGCGAGCTTGGAGCGCAGCTCGACCTCGCGCCGGTCCGCCTCGGCCCTGGTCTGCTCCAGGGCTCGGGTGGCCACCTCGGAGAGCTCCACCGGGCGGCGGTCGGTCAGCTCGTTCTCGCTGCGGGCGAGCAGCAGCAGGCCCTCCACCAGCTGTTCGCTGCGCTCGTTGGTGGCCAGCAGGGTCTTGCCGAGCTGCTGGAGGTCGGGCGAGGCGGCCGGGTCGGAGAGCTGGACCTCCAGCAGGGTGCGGTTGATCGCCAGCGGGGTGCGCAGTTCGTGCGAGGCGTTGGCGACGAAGCGGCGCTGGGAGTCGAAGGACCGGTCGAGCCGGTCCAGCATGTCGTCGAAGGTGTCGGCGAGTTCCTTGAGCTCGTCGTCCGGCCCGTCCAGCTCGATCCGCCGGTGCAGGTCGGAGGAGGCGACGTCGCGGGCGGTGCGGGTGATCCGGCCGAGCGGGCGCAGCACCCGGCCGGCCAGCGCGTAGCCGGCCGCGAAGGCGATCACGGCGAGGCAGACCAGCATCGTGAGCGACTTGCGCAGCAGGGTGTTGAGCGCCGAGTTGGAGCGCAGCAGGTAGTCGCCGGCCTGCTCCTGGTTGAACTGCGCGCTGTTCATCGGGACGCCGTTGACCCGCAGGCTGCCGTCGAACTGGAACGTGCGCGGCGCCAGGTTGTTCACGGCGTCCTGGAAGAACACGTACATCAGCAGCAGCAGGACCACGCCGGCCATCAGGAACATGCCGCCGTAGAGCAGGGTGAGCCGCATCCGGATGGTCGGCCGGAAGGGCAGCCAGGCGAGCATGCCGTCGCCGGGGGTGTAGCGACCGGGCTGGGGCGCGCGCGGGGGGTGCTGGGGCTTGGGCGGTACGGCGCGCGGGCCGCCGGCGGGCGCGCCGGAGGGCCCGCCGGCCGGGGGCGGGGTGGTCATGATGGTCCTCTCGGGGCGTCCGCCGGGGCGGGCGCGGGGTGGGTGGAGTCCGGCCGGGTCCGGCGAACGGATCCGGTCCGGTCCGCTCGGATCCGGTCAGGTGGTCCGGCGGGTCCGGTCAGATCCGGTAGCCGGAGCCCGGGACGGTGACGATCACCGGCGGGTCGCCGAGCTTGCGGCGCAGCGTCATCACGGTGACGCGCACGACGTTGGTGAACGGGTCGGTGTGCTCGTCCCAGGCCTTCTCCAGCAGCTGCTCGGCGGAGACGACGGCGCCGCCGGCCCGCATCAGCACCTCCAGGACGGCGAACTCCTTGGGGGCGAGCTGGACGGTGCGGCCCTCGCGGATCACCTCGCGGCGGCCCGGGTCGAGCGAGATGCCGGCCCGCTCCAGCACCGGGGGCAGCGGGACGGTCGCGCGGCGGCCCAGCGCCCTTACCCGGGCGACGAGTTCGCTGAAGGCGAACGGCTTCGGAAGGTAGTCGTCCGCGCCGATCTCCAGGCCCTCGACCCGGTCGCTAATGTCGCCGGAGGCGGTCAGCATGATCACCCGGGTGGCCAGGCCCTGTTCGACCACCTTGCGGCAGACGTCGTCGCCGTGGACCAGCGGGAGGTCGCGGTCCAGGACCACGACGTCGTAGTCGTTGACCGCGATGCGCTGGAGCGCGGCCTCCCCGTCGTACACCACGTCGACGGCCATCGCCTCGCGGCGCAGGCCGGTGGCGACAGCCTCGGCGAGCAACTGCTCGTCCTCGACGACGAGAACCCGCACGATCGTTGTCCCTTCTCCAGGCCGGCCCCGGAAGCGGACGCGCGGCTCCGACGGTGCCTCCATCCTGCCTGGTCCGCCGGTAAAGCAGCGATAAGCTGCCGCCCAGGCACGGAGCGTTGGCAGCGGGTGATGACCGTTCGTGTCGGGACCAGTCCGGTTGGACTGTGACACAGGCAACTTTCTCGGGCCGGAAGGTTTCCCCATCCCCCCGGCGGGGAGGACAGCTTCACACCCGCGATCTGGCTGTTGGCCGATCGCACCCACCCGCCGTGCGTTCATCCGCGCCGGCCCTGGGGCTGGGACGTCACCGGGAGCGGCCGAAGGTCGTCTCCGCGCTCGACCGGAGATCCACGACCTGCCGGACGGGGCGCTGCCGCTGGCCACACCTCCTCGGGGCGGAGAACGTACGACCGTGCACGTCCGACACAGTAAGGGGGCCCGTATGGACGCCTTCAAGGCCGGAATCCTGCAGCGCATAGCCAACGCCGAGCAGGATCTGCACCGCGCGATCGAGGCCGGGGACGAGTTCCTCGCCGAGGTGGAGCAGTCCGAGCTGGACGACCTCCGCCGGCTCGCCGCCGAGCACGGCGTGGACACCGTGCTGGAGCGCCACCGCACCGCCGCCTGATCCACCCGACCTTCCGACCCGACGCCGGACCTCCGGCACCAGCGGCCCTGCGGGGGTCGTGCGAAAACCCCAGGCCCTGGCATCCCCCGTATGCCAGGGCTCTTCGCTGTCCAGGGCCGTCCAAGGGCCCAGGGAACGCCTTCAGTCCGCCCAGGCGCGCAGCGCGGCCAGCCGCTCCTGCAGCGGCTGGTACACGCCCGGGGCGGCGGCCACGGTCAGCTCGCCGTCCGGGCCGTGCCCGGGGCGGCCGCCGACCAGGGCCCCGGCCTCGGCGGCGATCAGGCAGCCGGCCGCGCGGTCCCAGGGGGCGAGGCCGCGCTCGTAGTAGCCGTCCAGCCGCCCGGCGGCGACGTCGCACAGGTCCACCGCGGCGGCCCCGCCCCGGCGGATGTCCCGCACCTCGGGCATCAGGGACAGCAGCACCTCGGCCTGGCGGGTCCGCACCGACTGGACGTAGTTGAAGCCGGTGCCAATCAGCGCCTGGCCCCACGGCGGGGCCGGGCGAGTGGAGAGCGGCCGGCCGTCGAGCCGGGCGCCGCGCCCGAGGACTGCGTGGAACAGCTCGCCGCGGGCCGGCGCGTACACCACGCCGACGACCGCCCGGCCGTCCAGCTCGGCGGCCACGCTGACCGCCCAGGAGGGCAGCCCGTACAGGTAGTTGACCGTGCCGTCGAGCGGGTCGACGACCCAGCGCACCCCGCTGGTGCCGGGCCGCTCGGCGCCCTCCTCGCCGAGGTAGCCGTCCTCGGGGCGGCGCTCGGTGATCAGTTCCAGGACGAGCTTCTCGGAGGCGAGGTCCATCTCGGTCACCACGTCGACCGGACTGCTCTTGGTGCCGGCCACACCGAGGTCGGCGGGCCGGCCGTCGCGCAGCAGGGCGCCGGCCTGCCGGGCCGCGTCCAGGGCGACCTCCAGCAGGTCGTCGAGGAGCCGGTCGTCGGGCAGGGCGGGGGTGGGCACGGGTCTCTCCTCCGGGGGGGAACGGGACGGGCGGTCAGCGCTCGGCGGCGGCCGGGCGGGGGGCTCGCGGGTTGGGGCAGCAGGCCACCGCGCACACGTCGTGGCTGGGGCCGAGCGCGCCGAGGGCGCATCGGGTCACCGGCTCGCCGCGCTCGGCGGCGGCCCGCTCCAGGACCAGTTCGCGCACCGCGGCGGTGAACCGCGGGTCGGCGCCGACGGTGGCGGCGCGGGCCACCGGCAGGCCGAGTTCGGCGGCCTTGGCGACGGCCTCGGTGTCGAGGTCGTACTTGACCTCCATGTGGTCGGAGACGAAGCCGATCGGGACCATC
Organism: Kitasatospora sp. NPDC059817; assembly: GCF_042731835.1. Lineage (NCBI taxonomy): Bacteria > Bacillati > Actinomycetota > Actinomycetes > Kitasatosporales > Streptomycetaceae > Kitasatospora > Kitasatospora sp. NPDC059817. Next base: position 9,056 of record NZ_JBHWIR010000058.1, read on the forward strand.
ACCACGGCGGGCGCGCCGTCGGCGTGCTGGGCCTCCAGGTGGTCGCAGATGTCCGGTTCCAGCCACGGCGTGTGCGGGGCGCCGCTGCGGCTCTGGAACACCAGCTCCCAGGGCCGGTCCGCGACGCCGGTGCGTTCGGCGACGGCCTCGGCGATCAGCCGGGCGACGTCCAGGTGCTGGGCGACGTACGCGCCGCCGGGGCGGCCGCGGGCCGGGTCGTCCGGGGCGCCGGAGGTCTCGGCCATGGCGTCCGGGATGGAGTGGGTGGTGAACGCCAACCGGGCGCTGGCCCGGACGTCCTCGGGCAGCCGCGCCAGGGCGGCCAGGGTGGCGTCGACCATCGGCTCGACGAACCCGGGGTGGTTGTAGAAGTGCCGCAGCTTGTCGACCCGCAGCTCGGGCAGGCCCTCCGCGGCGAGGGCGGCCAGCGCGTCGGCCAGGTTCTCCCGGTACTGGCGGCAGCCCGAGAAGCCGGCGTAGGCGCTGGTGGCGAGGACGGCGACGCGGCGGTGGCCGTCGGCGGCCAGTTCGCGCAGGGTGTCCACCAGGTAGGGCGCCCAGTTCCGGTTGCCCCAGTAGACCGGCAGGTCCAGGCCGTGCTCGGCGAAGTCCTTGCGCAGCGCGGCGAGCAGTTCGCGGTTCTGCTCGTTGATCGGGCTGACCCCGCCGAACAGGAAGTAGTGCTTGCCGACCTCCTTCAGCCGCTCCTTGGGGATGCCGCGGCCCCGGGTCACGTTCTCCAGGAACGGGACGACGTCCTCGGGGGCCTCGGGCCCGCCGAAGGAGAGCAGCAGCAGGGCGTCGTACGGCTGCGGCGCTGCCGGGGCGGCGCCGGACGGTGAGGGTTTGCGCGCGTCGGACATGGCACCGATCCTGCCATTGAGGGGCCGGAGACCCCCGTCAGGGCTGCGAGGATGTCCGGAAAATACTGTTTGCCAAGGTACGTAAGCTGTGTTCGCCAGCCTCGTTCCTTACCCCCGCGGAGCTCCCGTGCTGTCCAGCTACCGCCAGATATTCGCCTCCCCCGGCAGTCTGGCCTTCTCCTCCACCGGCTTCGTCTCCCGACTGCCGATCTCCATGACCGGCATCGGCATCGTGACCATGCTCTCCCAGCTGAGAGGCTCCTACGGGGTGGCGGGCCTGGTGTCGGCGACCCTGGCGATCTCCGCCGCGCTGCTCGGCCCGCAGGTCTCCCGGCTGGTGGACCGGCACGGGCAGCGCCGAATAATCGTCCCGGCCATGGCGCTCACCATCGTCGCCGTGGTCGGCCTGCTGCTGTGCGCCCGGTTCAAGGCGCCGGACTGGACGCTCTTCGTCTTCGCCGCCGGCATGGGCGTCATGCCGAGCACCGGCGCGATGGTCCGCGCCCGCTGGGCCCACCTGTACCGCGACGACGCCCCCAAGCTGCACACCGCGTACTCCTTCGAGGCCGTCGTCGACGAGGTCTGCTTCATCGTCGGCCCGATCCTCTCCATCGGCCTGGCCACCTCCGTCTTCCCCGAGGCCGGCGTCCTGCTCGCCGGGGTCTTCCTCGCCGTCGGCGTCCTGCTGTTCGCCGGGCAGCGCGCCACCGAACCGCCGGTCCACCCGGGCGCCCGGCACGTCGGCGGCTCGGTGATCCTCAACCGCGGCCTCCAGGTACTGATCCTCACCTTCGTCGCCACCGGCGCGATCTTCGGCTCGGTCGAGGTCGTCACCGTCGCCTACTCCGAAACCCAGGGGCACAAGTCCATCGCCAGCGTGATCCTCGCGCTGTGGGCGCTCGGCTCCTGCCTGGCCGGCGTGGTGTTCGGCACCCTCAAGCTCACCGGCTCGATGGCCGGCCGCTTCTTCGCCGGCGTCCTGTTCATGGCGCTCAGCATGGCGCCGCTGCTGCTGGTCGCCGAGTCGGTGCGCGGAGTCGGCGGGCTGATCGCGGTCGGCGGCGCGCTGCTGATCGCGGGCATCGCCATCTCCCCCACCCTGATCACCGCGATGGCCCTGGTCGAACGGCTCGTCCCGGCCGCCCAGCTGACCGAGGGCATGACCTGGACGACCACCGGGCTCGCCCTCGGCGTCGCCGTCGGCTCCTCCGCCGGCGGCTGGGTGGTGGACGCCGCCGGCTCCGCCGCGGGCTACTGGGTGCCCCTGACCGCCGGGGTCTTCGGCGTGGTCACCGCGCTCGCCGGACTGGGCCGGCTGCGCGCCGGACTCGCCGTCGACGAGCCCGCCGAAGCGGCCGAACAGACCGTAGACCTCGAACGGTGAACTGACTAATCTCTCCCTACCCGCGGGCCTACCCGCGGGTAGGGCGGCCCCCACCGCCCCGGACCGCGCCGACCCCGGTCGGCCACGGAGCAGGAGGCGGCGCCATGCCCCAGGCCAGTACCGCGACCCCCACCCGGTGGACCAACTGGGCCGGGAACCAGAGCGCCCGGCCCGCCCGGGCCGCCACCCCCGGCACCGCGGAGGAACTGGCCAAGGAGATCCTGCGCGCCGCCGAACAGGGCCGCACCGTCAAAGCCGTCGGATCCGGCCACTCCTTCACCTCGATCGCCTCCGCCGGCGACGGCGTCCTGCTCCGCCCGCACGCGCTCACCGCCGTCCGCGAGATCGACCGCGAGGCCGGCACCATCACCGTCGAGTCCGGCCTCCCGCTCGCCCGGCTCAACCGGATCCTCGCCGCCGAGGGCCTCTCCCTCACCAACATGGGCGACATCGAGGTGCAGACCGTGGCCGGCGCCACCAGCACCGGCACCCACGGCACCGGCCGCGACTCCGGCTCGCTCGCCGCCCAGATCCGCGCCCTGGAGATCGTCCTCGCCGACGGCAGCGTCCGGCGCTGCTCCCCCACCGAACACCCCCGGCTCTTCCAGGGCGCCCGGCTCGGCCTCGGCGCCCTCGGCGTGATCACCGCCCTGACCTTCGCCGTCGAACCGGCCTTCCTGCTCACCGCGCACGAGCAGCCGATGGCCTTCGACGAGGTGCTGGAACGGCTGGACGACCTCACCGCGGTCAACGAGCACTTCGAGTTCTACTGGTTCCCGCACACCGACCGCTGCGCCACCAAGCGCAACAACCGCAGCCAGGGCCCGGCCGCCCCGCTGCCCCGATTCAAGGAGTGGCTGGAGGACGACTTCCTCTCCAACACCGTCTGGGAGGGCGCCTGCCGGGTCGGCCGGCGCTTCCCCGCCAGCATCCCCGCCATCGCCTCACTGGCCAGCCGCGCCTGGTCCGACCGCAGCTACACCGACACCGCGCACCGGGTGTTCACCAGCCCGCGCAAGGTGCGCTTCGTGGAGATGGAGTACGCGGTGCCGCGCGCGGCCGTCGCCGGGGTGCTGCGCGAACTGAAGGCCCTGGTCGAGCGCTCCGACTGGAAGGTCGGCTTCCCGGTGGAGGTGCGCTTCGCCCCCGCCGACGACCTCTGGCTCTCCACCGCCTCCGGGCGGGACAGCGCCTACATCGCCGTCCACCTCTACCGGGGCACCGCCGACCAGGGCTACTTCACCGGCGTCGAACAGCTGATGTGCGCCCACCAGGGCCGCCCGCACTGGGGCAAGCTGCACACCCGGGACGCCGAGTACCTGTCCGGCGCCTACCCGCACTTCGGCGACTTCACCGCCCTGCGCGACGAGGTCGACCCGCAACGCGTGTTCGGCAACGACTACCTGCGCCGGGTCCTCGGCGCCTGATCACGGGGTGGCGCCCTGGGTCGGCGCCGCGGGCTGCGGCGGGGCCACGGAGGCGGGGGCGTTGCTCGGCACCGGCGGCTGCGGGCTCGCCCCGCCGGAGGTGCCGGAGGGCTTCCCGCCGTCCGCGGTCGGCGACGAACCGGCCGACGGCGTCGCGCTCGGACCCGCCGAGGGCGAGGCCGTACCGCCGCCGTGCCCACCGGTCCCACCGCTCGGGCTCGTGCTCGGGCCCGTACTCGGCTCCCGGCTCGGCCGCGTCGTCGCCGGGGCCGAGGCACCGCCGGACGGCGAGGGCTCCGAGCCGTGCCCGCCGCCGGTGGAGGGCCGCTCCGTCGGCGGCGCCTCCCGCGGGGAGGGGGACTTCGGGCTCACCACGCCGCCGAAGGAGGTGCCGTTGCCCGACTCGCCCTTCACCGTCGCCGACACCGGCTGCCCGGTGGCCAGTTCGAACGCCAGGATCGGCGTCATCGCCACCACGAACACCAGCCCCGACACGGCCGCGTAGGTCTTCCAGGTCCACCGCCGACGCGCCCGGACCACCTGCGGCTCGTTCCACTCCGAGGAGATCGCCGACGGCGCCGGCTCCACCGGGCGCTCCGACACCTGGCGCAGCCCGTTCACGGCGTGGCCGGGCCCCCGGTCCACCACCGCCTCACGCAGCTGCTCGCCGGTACGCCGGAAGATGTGCTGGAACACCGCACCGCCGGTGGTGGCCCCGACACTGACCACCGCCGCACCCAGGATCGTTCCGTACACGCCGAGTTCGGAGGCGAACAGCGCCCCCACCACCGTGGCCAGCGCACTCGCCGCGACCTGAGCCACACTCAGATCGATCCGCTTGCGCTCCTTCTTGCCGCCCTCCTCGGCGGGGCTCCGCTCCGGCATCAACATCCCTCGGTCCGTACGACTGTTCCTCGAACAAGTCACTCCATCTTGCCCAAAGAAGGACACAAGGGACGAAAATGCGGTTCTCCGGCCCCGATATATGTGAAGATGATCACCGTTCACCCGCCGGTGGTCCGCCGTTGGGGGCATGCACTCTTGAGATTCCCGTGAATCGCGGGAGACTTGAGCGGCGAGCCGCCCCTTCGGATGCCACGAATGGAGTACTGTTCGTAAAGCCTGAGCCTTGGGTCGACTTGTCGACTGCGCCCACACCGGCAGATTGACGAAGAGCCACGGAACAGGCACGCACGGCGACGCCCGTCCCGGACCGTCGCGAACACTCCGCGTGCGAGGACGGCCGGGGCACCCAGGCGCGACGTCGACGGATGGCGTGGCAAAAAGGCAACCGTGCCACAGCGGCGTGACCGGGCGTATGCCCGACACGCCGGGGAACTCAGCAAGGTTGTGGCCAGTCGCGAGTGGGCAGGCCACACTCAGTACGGGAGCAGCGACGCAGGTGACGTCGGCAGGCACCACCCGGGAGGTAACCGTGCCCGAACTGCGGGTTGTGGCCGTCAGCAACGACGGCACACGGCTGGTGCTCAAGGCTGCCGACAGCACGGAGTACACCCTTCCCATCGACGAGCGGCTGCGCGCCGCCATCCGCGGGGATCGTCCGCGCCTCGGCCAGATCGAGATCGAGGTCGAGAGCCATCTGCGGCCCCGGGACATCCAGGCCCGGATACGAGCCGGTGCCTCCGCCGAGGAGGTCGCCCAGGCCGCCGGCATCTCCGTCGACCGGGTCCGCCGCTTCGAGGGTCCGGTCCTCGCCGAGCGCGCCTTCATGGCCGAACGCGCCCGCAAGACCGCCATCCGCCGCAACGGCGAATCCACCGGGCCCCAGCTCGGCGAGGCCGTCGCCGAGCGGCTCGCGCTGCGCGGCGCCGAGAAGGACACCGAACGCTGGGACTCCTGGCGGCGCGACGACGGCACCTGGGAGGTCATCCTCGCCTACCGTGCCGACGACGAGGGCCGCAGCGCCTCCTGGACGTACGACCCGCCCCGGCGCCTGGTCCAGCCCAACGACGACGAGGCCCGCGCGCTGATCGGCGAGAACGTCGAGCGCGAGGAGGAGTCGGTCTTCCCGTTCATCCCGCGGATCGCCCGGCTCCCCCAGGACCGGCCGCCCCGCCCGATGATCGACCGGCCCTCCGCCGACCGCATCATGTCCGCCCGCGAAGTCCGCGAGTCCCGCGAGGCCACCGCCGAGTCCAGGGACTCCCTGACCAGCCTGCTCGACGTGGTCCCCGCCTTCCGCGGCGACCTCGCCGTCGGCCCCGCCCCGATCGAACCGGTGCCCGCAGAGGTCGCCGAGGAGAGCGAGGAGGCGGCCGCGGCCGCCGCACCGGCGGTCGGCGCGGGCTCGGCCTACGCCGACATCCTGATGCCGCGGGCCGTCGCCCCGCACCGCGAGCGCCTGGTCGGCACCACCGACCGCCAGGCCGAGGCGGACGGCGTCCGGCCCGGCCGCCGGGCCACCGTGCCCAGCTGGGACGAGATCGTCTTCGGCAGCCGGCGCAAGAAGCAGGAGTAGCAGAAGCAGAGTGATGCAGGGCGCCGGCTCAGCCGACGCCCTGCATCACTTTGTGCACGTCGGGAAATCCCGCCTCAGAACGTTCCCCGGCTCAGCCCGGCTGGTCGGTCACCGCCACCGGGCGGGCCTCGTCGCTCGACCACTCGCTCCACGACCCCGGGTACAGCGTCGCCGGCAGGCCCGCCACCTCCAGCGCCAGGATCTGGTGCGCCGCCGTCACCCCCGAACCGCAGTACACCGCCGTCTCCCGCTCACCCGCGCCCAGCGCGCGGAACCGCGCCGTCAGCTCCGCGGCCGACCTGAACCGCCCGTCGGCCGCCACGTTCTCGGCCGTCGGCGCCGACACCGCGCCCGGGATGTGCCCGGCGCGCGGGTCCACCGGCTCGCTCTCGCCCCGGTAGCGGTCCCCCGCCCGGGCGTCCAGCAGCAGCGCACCGCGCGCCCAGGCCGCCGCGCCGTCCGCGTCCACCACGGGCAACTGCCCCGGGACCGGCTTGAAATCACCCTCCGCCGGCGCCGGAACCTCCGCCGTCACCGGCAGTCCGGCCGCCGACCAGGCCGCGTACCCGCCGTCCAGCACCCGGACGTCCCGGTGCCCGGCCCAGCGCAGCAGCCACCAGGCGCGGGCCGCCGCCAGCGAGGCCGCGCCGTCGTACACCACCACCGGGCGGTCGGAGTCCACCCCCAGGCGGCGCATCGCCGCGCCGAACTCCTCCGGGTCCGGCAGCGGGTGGCGGCCGCCCCGGCCGGGGGCGCCCGGCGGGGCCGCGAGGTCCCGGTCCAGATCGACGAAGCGGGCGCCGGGCAGGTGCCCGGCCCGGTACTCCTCGACGGCGGTCGGGCCGGACTGCGCGGCACCGACCAGCCGGTAGCGCACGTCCAACAGCACCGGCGGGCGCGCGGAGGCGAGCGCCTGCGCCAGCCCGGCCGCGGAGATCAGCGGGGAACCGTCGTTGTAGGTGGTCATGGCGGCCATTGTCGCGCAGCGCCGCCAACCCGCCGCTCTTTGTGCGCTCTTTGCCGGAATTTCCGCGCGGCCCGAGGGTTCGACGCGCGCCAGAGTGGAAGCATCACCCTCGCGCGCGAGGATTTCCGTGCGCCAACCACCCATTGCGCCAACCACCCATGAGGAGGCCCGCATTGCCCGCGGTGGAACTCCGACTGGCCCAGGGCACCCCCTGCTGGGTCAGCCTGCTGACCGACGACCTGGCCGGCGCCCGCGCGTTCTACGCCGACCTGCTCGGCTGGACCTACACCCCGGGCCCCGGCCAGCTCGGCGCCTACGTCCGCGCCGAACTCGACGGGCACCGGTCGCCGGCCTCGGCGTCTCCACCGCCACCGGCTTCCCGGTGCAGTGGACCACCTACTTCGCCGTCGACGACGCCGACCACACCGCCCAACTGGTGCGCTCCTGCGGCGGAACCGTGGCCGTCGGGCCGCTCCAGGCCGAACGCGCCGGGCGGATGGCCATCGCCGCCGACGTCTCCGGCGCCGTCTTCGGCCTCTGGCAGGGCGAGGAGCACACCGGCCGGGAGGCCGGGCCCGAACCCGGCGGACCGGCCTGGACCGAACTGCTCACCCCCGACACCGACGGCGCCGTCGCCTTCTACACCGCCGTACTCGACCGCCCCGTCCGGCACGCCGACGACGAGTCCGCGCTACTCGTGCACGGGCAACCGGTCGCCGGCATCCGGCACCGCGCCGAACTGCGCGGCCATCCGCCCCGCTGGCGGGTCCACTTCGCCGTCCGCGACGCCGACGCCACCGCCCGGCACGCCGTCGGACTCGGCGGCCGCGTCCTGGTCCCACCGCACGACACCGCCCGCGGCCGCGCCGCCCGGCTGTCCGACCCGCAGGGCGGGCACTTCTCGGTGCTGGAACTCCGCTAGCGCGCCCAGGACAGGACTCAGACCTGCTGCTCGAAGGGCAGCACGTCCGGGGAGAGCACCGAGGCCCGGGCCGTCGCGGCGGTCAGCCGGCGGCGGTGGTGCCGGCGGCAGAGCACCTCGTACCCGACCTCGTCCTCGTTCACCGAGATGTCGCCGACCACCACCTGGGCGCCCTCGACCACCATCACCCCGCCCACCGTCCGGGCGTTGTGCGTCGCCCGCGCACCGCACCAGCACAGCGCCTCGACCTGGAGCACCTCCACCCGGTCGGCCAGCTCGATCAGCCGCTGGGAGCCGGGGAACAGCCGGGTGCGGAAGTCCGTGGTGATCCCGAACGTGTAGGCGTCGATGTCGAGTTCGTCCACCACCCGGGCCAACTGGTCGACCTGCTCGGCGGCGAAGAACTGCGCCTCGTCGCAGATCAGGTAGTCCACCCGGCCGCCCGCCGAGAGCCGGTGCACCACGTACGCGTGGAAGTCGAAGTCGTCCGTCACCTCGACCGCGTCCGCCCGCAGGCCCAGCCGGCTGGAGATGGTCGCCGCACCGGCCCGGTCGTGGCGGGTCAGGATGAGTCCCTGCCGGCCGCGGGCGGAGTGGTTGTGGTCCATCTGCAGCGCCAGCGTCGACTTGCCGCAGTCCATCGTGCCCGAGAAGAACACCAGTTCAGCCATGGGTGGAGCAAAGGCCTTTCACATCAGGGGAGTTCGGGCACAGAAGAGTCAAGGACCTGGCTCAGCCGCGAACTTCGAGCAGCGGCACGAACTGCTCGACCGGGGTCATCGAACCGTGCAGACCGATCATCGCGGACTCGCCCGGCTCGTTGCGGGAGGCGGTGATCGCGATGTCGTCCCGCGCCGCGGCCACCACGTCGCCGATCCGCCCGTACACCCGCTCGTCCACGACCGGACCGAACCAGCCCGCCGCGATCGCCTGGTCCCGGGTGGCCACCCACATCCGGTCGCCCAGCACCTCGCTCCAGACCGCGAACACGTCGGCCGCCGCACCGGGCACCGCGTACACGTGCCGGGCCCGGCCCTCGCCGCCCAGCAGGGCCACGCCGGCGCCCAGCTCCCAGTCCTCGTCGAAGTCGATCCGGTCCTCCGGCGCGATGTCGATCATGCCGTGGTCGGCGGTCACGTACATCGCCGAACGCGGCGGCAGCCGCTCGGCCAGCCGGCGGGCCAGCCGGTCCACCGCGTCCAGGGTCATCCGCCACTCGTCCGAGTCCACCCCGAAGCGGTGGCCCGCACCGTCCAGCTCGCTGACGTACGTGTAGACCAGCGCCCGGTCGTGCTCGGCCAGCCAGGAGGCCGCCAGGTCCATCCGCTCCTCGCCCGTGGTCCGGCCCAGGAAGGTGCCGCCGGACAGCGCCACCCTGGTCAGCGGCGTCTGCGAGAACAGCGGGGAGGACACCTGCGCGGTCGCCACCCCGGCGGCGTCCGTCCGCTCGAAGACCGTCGGGTACGGCTGCCAGACGTGCGGGTCGGTGTGCGGCTGCCAACGCAGCTGGTTCATCAGATAACCGGCGCCCGGCACCGCGACCGTGTACCCGGCCAGACCGTGCAGCCCCGGCGGGGTGCCGGTGCCGACCGAGGCCAGCGAGGTCGCCGTGGTCGACGGGAAACCGGCGGTCAGCGGGCGGCCCGAACCACCCATCGAACTCCCGGCCAGCGAGGACAGGAACGGCGCGTACTCCGGGTGCCGCAGCAGCAGCTCCCAGCCCAGGCCGTCCACCAGGAACACCACCACCCGGTCCGCCGGGGCGATCGGCAGGGTCGCGGTGAAACCCGGAACGCCCAGGCCCGCCGCCACCGAGGGCAACAGGTCGCAGAGCGAACCGCTGCCGTACGGGGGCGCGGGAGCCGCGGCCGGGTCGAGGATCTCGAAGGCGTCGAAGCCGCCGGAAGGTGCGAAGGACATGAAACCGGATTCGTAGCAGTCGAAGGCGGCGGCGCTCAGACCCGCGGGCCGTTGCTGATCGTCGCGTCGGAGAGCGCGCGGGCGAACACCAGTGCCTGGGCCACCGTCTCCGGGCCGTCACCGGCCTCGCTCACCCGCAGTGAGAGATCGTCAGCCGTCGCCGAACCCGTGTAGCCGTGGTCAGCCTCGCAGTTCGGGTCCGAACAGCCCGCGGGCTCCAGGTCCAGCCGCTGCACCGCACCCCAGCCGATCGTCAGCACCACCTCGCGCGGCAGCGTCCCCGGCGTGTACGTCTCCGGGTTCGCGACCATCCGGCTCAGCACGACCGAACCGATCCGGTCCAGCCGGACACTCTCCGTCGACGTCGTCGCGAACGGCACCGCCGGACTGCCCGCGTCCCCCGACTGCTCGTCGGTGTGGCTCACCACGAACCGCGTCGGGGTCAGCACCAGCACCGTCACGTGCCGACGCACCTCGTTGGCGTCGAAGGTCGTCTCCTGGTGCACCAGGTAGGAGCTGATCGGCTCCGGGCCCACCGCGGCCTCGACCGCCTCGGACACCAGGGCCGGGTAGTAACCGCTGCGCTCGATCGCCGAGCGCAGGTCCTGAGTGCTGGTGGTACCGGTCTTCGCCATAACTCCATCCTGGCATGGTCCGCCGACGAAGCGGGCGGCACGGCGCCGAGCTTCGGACAACAGCGCCCACAGGCAGGCGCAACCAAGGAAGGTTACAGGCTGCTCATCGCGCGCGGGCCCAGATCGCTACGGACGGGCAGCGGCGCGATCCGCACCCGCGCCCCCAGGATCGCCAGCCCGTACGGGGCCACGACCACCGGTTCGAGATCCACCGAGGCGATCTCCGGCACGTCGTCCACCAACTGCGACACCCGCAGCAGCAACTCCTCCAACGCGCCGGTGTCCACCGCCTCCGCACCCCGCCAACCGAACAGCAGGGGCGCCGCCCGCACCTCCCGGACCAGCCCGGCCACCTCCTGGTCGGTCGCCGGGACCAACCGGTGCGCCACATCGCCCAGCAGCTCGGCGGGCGCCCCCGCCAGGCCGAACGACAGGATCGCGCCGACCGCCGGATCCACCGTGGCACCGATCACGGTGTCCACCCCGCGCGGCGCCAGCCGCTGCACCACCAGCTCCGCCTGCGCCGCACCGCCCAGCAGCGCGTCCAGCTCGCGGTGCGCCCGGCGCAGCCCGGGCTCGCCGGTCAGGTCCAGCCGCACGCTGCCCAGGTCCGGGCGGTGGCGCAGATGCGGGGCGGTGGCCTTCAACGCCACCGGATAGCCGAGTGTCGCCGCGGCCCGCACGGCCGCCTCCTCGTCCGGCGCCGGCAGCGCCGGGAAGACGTCGATGCCGTAGCGCGCCAGCAGCTCACGGGCCCCCGCGTCCGGCAGGGTGATCCGGGCGCCGCCCGGCTGCGTCCGCGCGGCGATCGCCGTCCGGGTGCTCAACGCCGCCTCGACCAGCGCGCGGGCGCCCGGCTCGTCGATCCGGTCCAGCTCGGGCACCCGGGCCGTCTCCTCCGCCTCGGCCGTCCGGCGCCGCCACTGCGCGTAGTGCACCGCGTGCGCCAGCGCCCGCACCGCCCGCTCCGGCGCCGCGAACGCCGGCACGCCCCCCGGGCGCAGCCGGACCGGCAGATCGGTCAACGCCAAATGGGCGAGCACCAGCGGCTTGCCCAACTCCCTTGCCCTTCCGCTGGCTTCGAGCAGTGCGTCGGCGATCTCCGGATCGTCCGAACCCATCTCCGGATCATCCGGACCGGTCAGCCGACCGCCCATGAAGGCGTGCGCGGACGTGCCGATCGGCGGGATCGCCACCGCGATCACCGCGTCCACCGCCGGATCGGCCAGCGCCACGTCCAGCGCGATCCGGAAGTTCTCGCCCGTCGCGGCCGTGGTCAGGTCCACCGGCGTGCGCGGCCGCAGGCCCGCGCTCAGGCAGGCGTCGTAGGTCAGCAGACCCAGCGAGTCCGAGTTGCCGACCACCGCGACCCGGTCCCCCGGCGGCAGCGGCTGCAGGGCCAGCAGCTCCCCGGTGTCGTACAGCTCGGTGATCGTCTCCACCCTGATCACGCCCGCCTGCTCGAACAGCGCGTCCACCGTCGCGTCACGCAGCCCCGTCGCGGTCGCCGGCACCGCGTGGCCCGGCGGCAGGCTGCCGGTGTGCCGGGCGCCCTTCACCACCACGACCGGCTTCACCGCGGCCAGCCGGCGCGCGATCCGGGTGAACTTGCGCGGGTTGCCGAAGGACTCCAGGTAGAGCAGCACCACCTCGGTGGCCTCGTCCTCCGCCCAGTACTGCAGGAAGTCGTTCCCGGAGACGTCCGACCGGTTGCCCACCGAGGCGAAGGAGGACACCCCCAGGCCCCGGCGGTGCGCCGACTCCAGCAGGGCCACCCCGATCGCGCCGGACTGGCAGAAGATCCCGAACCCGCCCCGGCCCGGCAGCTGCGGGGCCAGCGAGGCGTTCAACGGGTGGCCCGGATCGGTGTTGATCAGGCCGAAGGCGTTCGGGCCGATCACCCGCATCCCCGCCGCCCGCGCCTGGCGCACCAGCGCGCGCTGGCGGTCCCGGCCCTCCGGACCGGTCTCCGCGTACCCGGCGGTCACCACCACCAGGCCCTGCACCCCGTGCGCGCCGCACTCGGCGACAGCCGCCGGGACGGCCCCCTCCGGGACGGCGATCACCGCGAGATCCACCGGCCCGGGAATGTCCAGAACCGAACGGTGCACCGGGACGCCGTCCAGCCCGGTGCCCGGCGGGGCGTTGCGGTTCACCGCGTACACCGGGCGCGTGTCGTCGGCGCTGCCCAGCAGGTCCCGCAGGATCGCCCGGCCCACCGTCTGCGGATTGCGCGACACCCCGATCACCGCCACCGACCGCGGGGTCAGCAGCCGCTGCACCGACTTCGCCTCCGCCCGGTGCTCGCGCGCCCGCATCACCGCCAGCGAACGGTCCGTCTGCTCAAGATCGAACTCCAGGTGCACCACACCGTCGGTGAAACTGCGGCGCTGCGTGTAGCCGGCATCGGTGAAGACCTTCACCATCTTCCGGTTCTCCGGCAGCACCTCCGCCTGGAACCGGCGGATCCCGCGCTCCTGCGCCACCGCCGCGATGTGCTCCAGCAGCGCCGAGGCCACCCCGCGGCCCTGATGGGCGTCCTGCACCAGGAACGCCACCTCGGCGTCCGTCCCGGCCTCGGACGGACGGCCCTGCGCGTCGATCCGGTCGTAGCGGACGGTCGCGATGAAACGGTCCCGGACCACCACCGCCAGCGCCACCCGGTCCACGAAGTCGTGGTGGGTGAAACGGCGGACGTCCTTCTCCGACAGCCGGGGATAGGGGGCGAAGAAACGGAAGTACTTGGACTGGTCCGACACCTGTGCGTAGAACTCCACCAGACGCTCCGCGTCCTCCGGCGTGATCGGCCGGATGCGGGCCGTACCGCCGTCCCGCAGCAGGATGTCGGCCTCCCAGTGCTGGGGGTAATCCGGTCCGGATTCCCGCCGGTCACCGGGGTCCTGCTCGGGCTGCGCCACTGCGGAGTCGTCCACATTCGTCAGGTTATCCGGCAGCGAGCCGAATGGCGCCGGGCGCACACTGGCAGCAGGGTGGGCAGGGCCGCCGGCCGGGCCTTATGCCCCGAAAAGAAACAATCACAAGTCCCGAACGCGGCGGCTCGCAGGGGCCGCCTGCGTGCAACACTGGTCTAGACAACATGGCCGCTTCCCCGAGCACGGCCGTAACCAGCTTCACCGGAAAGGCACGTCTCATGGCTGAGCGCCGCGTCACCATCGGTTGGGCCGAGGGCCTGCACGCCCGTCCCGCCTCCGTCTTCGTCCGGGCCGTCACGGCCACCGGCGTGCCGATCACCATCGCCAAGCCCGGCGGCAACCCCGTCAACGCCGCCTCCATGCTCGGCCTGCTCGGCCTCGGCGCCCAGGGCGGCGACGAGGTCATCCTCGCCTCCGACGCCGACAACGCCGACGACGCCCTGGACCGCCTCGCCAAGCTCGTCCAGGAAGGCCTCGACGAGCTCCCGGCCGCGGCCTGAGCCAACTCGACCGACAGAAGCGCCCGGCAGTCCTAACAC
>NZ_JBHWIR010000058.1:23134-43685 GCF_042731835.1 Kitasatospora sp. NPDC059817
CCAGGGCCCCCCCCCCCACGGCCCGCCCGGCCGGCCCGCCCGGGCCGCGGGGGGGCGCGCGCCCCCCCCCCCCCCACCCCCCGCCCCGGCCTCCTCCACCGCGGCGGCCCGCTTCTGTTCGCGGAATCGATCGTATCCACACCATTGAGCGAACTGGCGAGCGATCGCGCTCCTTCGGCGATCGATCGCACAGACGCTCACCGCATGACATTCTTCGACCTCGAACGACCCCAGCACGCCTACATGTTCGCCTTCCTCCAGGCGGACGGACACCTCACCGAGCAGTCCCGCAACCGCGGCCGGCTCTCCGTGGAACTCTCCGCGCGCGACGCGCCCATCCTGGAGGAGTTCCAGCGGCTCTGCCCGTACAACAGCAGCATCCGGTACCGGACGCGCAGCACGAACTTCAAAGCGGAGCACACCTCGGCGATGTGGACCGTCTGCGCCCGCGAATTCCGCGAGGAACTGCGGGACCTCGGCCTGCCGGTGGGGCGGAAGTCCGAGATCATCGCACCGCCGACGGTGCCGTTCTCCGAGCGCGACTACCTGCGCGGCCTCATCGACGCCGACGGCTCGGTGGGCCTCACGTCCAAGGAACTGCCCTTCGTCGGCCTGGCCACCAAGAGCGACGCGACGGCCGCCTTCACTGCCCTCTATGCAGAACGCCTCTGCGGGGCCCGGCGCAAGCTCAACCGCAACAAACGCGACAACATCTACAACATCCTCTTCCTCAACGAGGCCGCCGTGGCCCTGGCCACCGACCTCTACTACCCGGGCTGCCTGGCGCTGCTCCGCAAGCAGGCCGGTGCCGATCGAGTCAGCGGGTGGGTTCGTCCATCGACCATGGGATTCGCACCCCCTCGGCGCAGCTGGACCCCGGAGGAGGACGAGGTGATCCTCACCGCACCAAGCATGGAGACGGCCTCCGCGCACTTGGGGCGAACGCTCAAGAGCTGCAAGGTCCGTCACTGGCGACTTGTCGGCCCCAAACGTCCGAGAGTCTTTCCGCAGCGGTGAAGGCGGCCCCCGGCTTCGTCGGGGGCCGCCTCATTCGATCACCCCTTGACGCAGACGACCTGCATGAGGTGGGCGATCGGCTCGACGAGATCGGTCTGCTGTGCCATGACCTTCTCGATCGACTTGTACGCGCCCGGGATCTCGTCCACGACGCCGCTGTCCTTGCGGCACTCCACGCCCTTGGTCTGCTCCACCAAGTCCTGCGTGGAGAACCGCTTCTTCGCCGCGCTGCGGCTCATCTTGCGGCCGGCACCGTGCGAGGCCGAGTTGAACGACGCCTCGTTGCCCAGCCCACGCACGATGTACGAACCGGTGGCCATGGACCCCGGGATGATGCCGTAGTCGCCGGTCCGGGCGCGAATCGCGCCCTTGCGGGTCACCAGCAGGTCCTGGCCGTCGTACCGCTCCTCCGCCACGTAGTTGTGGTGGCAGCTGATCTCGTCCTCGAAGGTCACCTTCGCCTTCGGGAGCTCGCGGCGTACGACGTCCTTGAAGAGAGCCATCATGATCGAGCGGTTGTGCAGCGCGTATTCCTGCGCCCAGAACAGGTCCTGCCGGTAGGCCGCCATCTGCGGGGTCTCCGAGATGAACACCGCGAGGTCACGGTCGATCAGCCCCTGGTTGTGCGGCAGCGACCGGGCCACACCCATGTGGTACTCGGCCAGTTCCTTGCCGATTCCACGAGAACCGGAATGCAGCGTCAGCCAAACACTTTTCTTATCATCGACACATAGTTCAATGTGGTGATTCCCTCCCCCGAGCGTCCCCATCTGCTGCATCGCCCGCTCGCGGCGCCACTTGACCTCCCCGGCCACGCCGTCGAAGCGGTGCCAGAAGTCGTCCCAGCCCGCCGTTCGGAGGCCGTGCAGCTTGGTGGGGTCGACGGGGTCGGTGTGGAGGCCGCGGCCGACCGGGATGGCCTGCTCGATCTTGGAGCGGAGGCGGGACAGGTCGTCGGGGAGGTCCTCGGCGGTGAGGGAGGTCTTCACCGCGCTCATGCCGCAGCCGATGTCGACGCCGACCGCCGCCGGGCAGACGGCGCCCTTCATGGCGATGACGGAGCCGACGGTCGCGCCCTTGCCCAGGTGGACGTCGGGCATCACGGCGAGGCCGTGCAGCCAGGGCAGGGAGCTGATGTTGCGCAGCTGCTGCAGGGCCTGGCCCTCGACGGTGGCCGGGTCGGTCCACATCCGGATCGGGACCCGGATTCCGGGCACCTCGGTGTACGTCATGGTTGAACGACCTCCAGCGGTCGGGTGGTTCGGGGAAGGGGGTGCCGCGCGAAGAAGCCCGGTGCGGCTCGGGGAAGTTCGGGGGTGGGGCTCAGGCGCCCTGGGCACAGGGGGAGGACGGCCTTGGGGAGCGTCGGCGTATGGCTCGCTCGACCCGCATGGTGACCGCCTCCCTTCGTTCGTCGTCGTTCGTCGTCGTTCGTCCGTCTGTGCCGGGGATATCTATCCACGGAACGCCGCTGGCCCGCAACGGATTTAACAACGCGACGGCCCGGCGGAGCGGGTGCTCCACCGGGCCGCACGGGAACCGCGGGGTCAGCTGACGACGGTGACCTCGCCGATGCCGAGGGCCCGCACGTCGTCGGCGATGACGGAGGCGTCGCCGACCAGCACGGTGACCAGGCGGTCCGGCGGGAAGGCGGCGACGACGGCCTCGGTGGCGGCGGCGGTGGGCAGTTCGGCGAGCTGCCGGTAGACCTCGGCCTGGTAGTCGTCCGCGAGGTACTGCTCGACCTGGTCGGCCAGGGTGCCGGCGACCGAGCCCGCGGTCTCGTACTTCAGCGGGGCGACGCCGACCAGGAACTGCACGGCCTCGTCGCGCTCGGCGTCGGTGAGGCCCTCGGCGGCGAGGGTGCGCAGGATGGTCCAGGTGTCGGCGAGCGCCGGGGCGGTGGAGGCGGTGTCCACCGAGCCGCTGATGGCGAGCAGCGAGCGGCCGCTGCCGTCGGCGGCGGAGCGCAGCGGCTGGGCGAAGGAGCGGACGCCGTAGGTGTAGCCCTTCTCCTCCCGCAGGACGCGGTCGAGGCGGGAGGTGAGGGTGCCGCCGAGGCAGTAGGTGCCGAGGATCTGGGCGGCCCAGAGGGGGTCGTGGCGGTCGGGGCCGATGCGGCCGATGAGGAGTTGGGTCTGGACGGAGCCGGGGCGGTCGACGATGACGACGCGGCCGCGGTCGTCGGCGGTGACGGGGGCGTGGGCGGAGGGTTCGGCCGTGTTGCCGGTCCAGGCGCCGAGGGTGCTCTCCAGGAGGGCGGGCAGGTCGGTGCCGGTGAGGTCGCCGACCACGACGACGGTGGCGGTGGCGGGGCGCACGTGGGCGTCGTAGAAGGCCTTGACGGCGGCCCGGTCGATGGCCTTGACCGTGTCGGCGGTGCCGCTGCGGGGCCGGGAGAGGCGGTCGGCGCCGTCGAAGAGCTCGGCGTAGAGGGCCTTGGCGGCGCGCCGCGCGGGGTTGGCCTGCTCGTGGACGATCTCGTCGAGGCGGTTGGCGACGAGGCGCTCGATCTCGTCCTCGGGGAGGGCGGGGGCGCGCAGGGCGTCGGCGAGCAGGGAGAGGCCGCGCTGCAGGCGGGAGGCGGGGACCTCCAGGGAGACGCGGATGCAGGGGTGGTCGGCGTGGGCGTCGAGGGTGGCGCCGGCGCGTTCGAGTTCGGCGGCGTACTCCTCGGCGGTGAGGGTATCGGTGCCTTCGCTGAGGGCGCGGGCGAGGATGGCGGCGATGCCGTCGAGGCCGTCGGGTTCGGCGGCGAGCGGGGCGTCGAGGAGGACCTCGACGGCGACGAGCTGCTGGCCGGGCCGGTGGCAGTGCAGGACGGTGATGCCGTTGCCGAGGGCGGCGCGCTCGGGGGCGGGGAAGGCCCAGGGGCCGGGGGTGCCGGGCTCGGGCTGGGGGTGGAACGTCATGGCGGGGACGTAGTCGGTGCTCATGCGGCGGCACCCTCCTCATCGGTGGCGGCGGGGGCGTCGGTGTCGTCGGCCGTGGTGGGCTCGTAGACGAGGACGGCCCGGTTGTCGGGGTGGAGCCGGGCCTTGGCGACGGCCTGGACCTCCTCGGCGGTGATGTCGAGGACCTTGGGGAGGGCGTCGTTCAGGAGCTTGGGGTCACCGAACAGGACGGCGTAGCGGCAGAGTTCGTCGGCGCGGCCGGCGACGGTGGTGAGCCGGTCGAGCCATTCGCGCTCGATCTGGGCCTGGGCCCGTTCGAGTTCCTCGGGGGTGGGGCCTTCGGCGGCGAAACGGGCGAGTTCCTCGTCGACGGCGGCGTCGATCTGCTCGATGGTGGCGTCGCCGGAGGTCTTGACGTCGAGCCAGCCGAGGCTGGGGGCGCCGGCGAGGCGGAGCAGGCCGAAGCCGGCGGCGACGGCGGTGCGGTCGCGGCGGACGAGCCGGTTGTAGAGGCGGCTGGACTCGCCGCTGCCGAGGATGGTGAGGGCGAGGTCGGCGGCGTCGGCGTCGCGGGTGCCGTCGTGCGGGAGGCGGTAGGCGGCCATCAGGGCGCGGGAGGGGACGTCCTCGTGGACGTGCTCGCGCAGTTCGCTGCCGATGGTGTCGGGGAGTTCGCCGGAGCGCGGCGGCTGCTTGCCGTCGTGGGAGGGGATGCTGCCGAAGTACTTCTCGACCCAGGCGATGGTCTGCTCGGGGTCGATGTCGCCGACGACGGTGAGGACGGCGTTGTTGGGCGCGTAGTAGGTGCGGAAGAACGCGCGGGCGTCGTCGAGGGTGGCGGCGTCGAGGTCGGCCATGGAGCCGATCGGGGTGTGGTGGTACGGGTGGCCGTCGGGGAACGAGAGCGCGGTGAGCTTCTCGAAGGCGGTGCCGTAGGGGACGTTGTCGTAGCGCTGGCGGCGCTCGTTCTTGACGACGTCGCGCTGGTTCTCCATGGACGTCTCGTCGAGGGCGGCGAGCAGCGAGCCCATGCGGTCGGCCTCCAGCCAGAGGGCGAGCTCCAGCTGGTGGGCGGGCATGGTCTCGAAGTAGTTGGTGCGCTCGAAGCTGGTGGTGCCGTTGAGCGAGCCGCCGGCGCCCTGGACGAGCTCGAAGTGCCCGTTGTTGGAGACGTTGGCGGAGCCCTGGAACATGAGGTGCTCGAAGAGGTGGGCGAGGCCGGTGCGGCCCTTGACCTCATGCCGGGAGCCCACGTCGTACCAGAGGCAGACCGCGGCGACCGGGGTGAGGTGGTCCTCGGAGAGGACGACGCGCAGGCCGTTGGCCAGGCGGTGCTCGGTGATGGCGATGGCAGCGCCATGTCCTCCGGTGGAGGCGGATGCGGGGGCCGGGTTGGCCATGCGCTCGGGTCCTTCCCGTCGTCGATGTCGGGGTTCGTGTGGCGTCCCCCATTGTGGTGCAACGCGCGGGGGGCGTGTTCGTGTCCCGCGCAGACGGGGCGTTCGCCAGGGGCGGAAGAGGGGCGCTGGCCGGGAGTGTCGGCGCGAGGGTCCACAATGGGGGCGCCGAGCCCTGTTGACGGGGGTCGGTGGATGGACGTCAGAGACTGACCGAGACACAGCAAGCGAGACGTAAGGGAGCCCCGCCGCGATGGCCCGCCGCAGTTCGCAGACCCCGCCGCCCGGAGACTTCGAGGAGCGGATCCTCGATGTCGACGTCGTGGACGAGATGCAGGGCTCCTTCCTGGAGTACGCCTACTCGGTGATCTACTCGCGTGCGCTTCCGGACGCGCGGGACGGTCTGAAGCCGGTGCACCGCCGGATCCTGTACCAGGCCAACGAGATGGGCCTGCGGCCGGACCGCGCGCACGTGAAGTGCGCCCGTGTGGTGGGCGAGGTGATGGGCCGGCTGCACCCGCACGGCGACGCGTCGATCTACGACTCGGTCGTCCGGATGGCGCAGCCGTTCTCGATGCGGCTGCCGCTGATCGACGGGCACGGGAACTTCGGTTCGCTGGGCAACGACGACCCGCCGGCGGCGATGCGCTACACGGAGTCGCGGCTGACGGCGGCGTCGATGGCGATGGTGGAGTCGATCCACGAGGACACCGTCGACTTCGGTCCGAACTACGACGGCAGCGAGCAGGAGCCGTTGGCGCTGCCGGCGGCGTTCCCGAACCTGCTGGTGAACGGCGCGACGGGCATCGCGGTCGGCATGGCGACGAACATGCCGCCGCACAACCTGTCCGAGGTGGTGGCGGCGGCCCGGCACCTGATCAAGCACCCGACCGCGGACCTGGACACGCTGATGCGGTTCGTGCCCGGTCCGGACCTGCCGACGGGCGGGCGGATCGTGGGCCTGTCGGGGATCCGGGACGCGTACGAGTCGGGCCGCGGCACGTTCAAGATCCGGGCGACCACGACGGTGGAGGCGGTGACGGCGCGCCGCAAGGGCATCGTGGTGACCGAGCTGCCGTACAACGTCGGCCCGGAGAAGGTCATTTCGAAGATCAAGGACCTGGTCAACGCGAAGAAGCTGCAGGGCATCGCGGACGTCAAGGACCTGACCGACCGCGAGCACGGGCTGCGGCTGGTGATCGAGGTGAAGAACGGCTTCGTGCCGGAGGCGCTGCTGGAGCAGCTGTACAAGCTGACGCCGATGGAGGAGACCTTCGGCATCAACAACGTGGCGCTGGTGGACGGCCAGCCGCTGACGCTGGGGCTGAAGGAGCTGCTGGAGGTCTACGTCGACCACCGGTTCACCGTGGTGCGGCGGCGCAGCGACTTCCGCCGGCGCAAGCGGGAGGAGCGGCTGCACCTGGTCGACGGTCTGCTGGTCGCGCTGCTCGACATCGACGAGGTCATCGCGATCATCCGGTCGAGTGACAACGCGGGGCAGGCGAAGGAGCGCCTGATGGAGCGCTTCTCGCTGTCGGACACGCAGACGGCGTACATCCTGGACACTCCGCTGCGGCGGCTGACCCGGTTCGACCGGGTGGAGCTGGAGCAGGAGAAGGCGAAGCTGAACGCGGAGATCGCGGAGCTGACCGAGATCCTGGACTCCGACTCCCGGCTGCGCAGCGTGGTGTCGTCCGAACTCGGCGCGGTGGCGAAGCAGTTCGGGACGGAGCGGCGGACGGTGCTGCTGGAGGCGGGGGCGGCGCCGTCGGCGGCGCTGTCAGTGCCGCTGGAGGTGGCGGACGACCCGTGCCGGGTGCTGCTGTCGTCGACGGGCCTGCTGGCGCGGACGGCGGACGGGGAGCCGTTCGAGCTGTCGGAGAAGCGCTCGAAGCACGACGTGATCGTGTCGGCGGTGCCGGCGACGGCGCGGGCGGACGTGGGTGTGGTGACGTCGGCGGGCCGGGTGCTGCGGCTGCCGGTGATCGATCTGCCGGCACTGCCGCCGACGCCGTCGCCGACGCTGGCCGGCGGGGCCGCGGTGGGCGAGTTCCTGCGGCTGGAGGCCGGGGAGCGGGCGCTGGCGCTGACCACGTTGGACGAGTCCTCGCCGGGGCTGGCGCTGGGCACGGTGCAGGGCGTGGTGAAGCGGGTGGTGCCGGAGTGGCCGGCGAACAAGGACGAGTTCGAGGTGATCACCCTCAAGGAGGGTGACGAGCTGGTGGGCGCGGTCGAACTGCGCACCGGCGAGGAGGACTTGGTCTTCATCGCTTCGGACGCGCAGCTGCTGCGCTATCCGGCGGGCCAGGTGCGCCCGCAGGGCCGTCCGGCGGGCGGCATGGCGGGGATCAAGCTGTCCGACGGGGCGCGGGTGCTGTCGTTCACGGCGGTGGATCCGGCGGCGGACGCGGTGGTGGTCTCGGTGGCGGGGGCGTCGGGGACGCTGGCCGGCGAGGAGCAGACGTCGTGGAAGGTGACGCCGTTCGAGCAGTACCCGCGCAAGGGCCGGGCGACGGGCGGCGTGCGCTGCCAGCGGTTCCTGCGCGGCGAGGACGGTCTGACGTTCGCCTGGGCGGGCGTGGCCCCGGCCCGGGCGGCGTCCGACAAGGGCGCGCCGGTGGACCTGCCGGAGCGCGACCCGCGCCGTGACGGTTCGGGCACGCCGGTGACGGCGCCGATCGCGGTGGTGGCCGGACCGGCGTAGGGCGCAGGCGTCGTGGAGGAGGGGTGCCGGAGCCGTCCGGCACCCCTCTCCGTCGTTCGGGGGCACGGCGGGTGCCGAGGGTAGCCTTGCCCGGGTGAGCACCTGTGCGACGTTGTCGCGTGAACTGTCGGAGCCGCTGACCGCCACCGCCGCGGTGGCGACCACCTGGCTGCTGGTGGAGCAGAACGGGCCGTGGGGCGCGAAGGCACTCGGGGAGAGCCACCTGGACCCGGCGACAGGGCGGGCGCTGGACGCGGCCGCGGCGGGCACCGGGGTGCGGGTGGCGCTGATCCGGCGGCCGGGGCGGCACGCGGACTGCCTGCCGACGGCGCGGCACGAGGTGGTCGTGGCGCACACGGTGCCGGGTCGCGGCTGGGTGCGCCGGGCGGAGGTGGCCGATCCGGCGGAGCTGCTGGAGCTGGACTTCGCGGCGCTGGGCGTCGGCGACCACGGCGGTTTCGGGGTGGAGCACGTCGGCGGCCCGTTGGCGCTGGTGTGCACCAACGGGCGGCGGGACCGCTGTTGCGCGCTGCTGGGCCGCCCGTTGGCGGCGGAGCTGGCGGCGGCCGGGCACAGCGAGGTGTGGGAGGTGACGCACCTGGGCGGGCACCGCTTCTCCCCCACGATGCTGGTGCTGCCGTACGGCTACGCGTACGGGCGGCTGACGGCGGAGGCGGCCAAGGAGGTGCTGGCGGCGACGGCGGCCGGGCACATGGTGCCGGCCTGGTCGCGGGGCTGTTCGGGCTGGGAGCGTCCGGGTCAGGCGGCCGAGCACGCGGTGCGGCTGGCGACCGGGGAGACCGGGGTGGACGCGCTGACGCTGTCCCAGCGGCCGGACGGCGCGGGCCGTTGGCTGGTCTCGGTGCTGCACCAGGACGGCCGGGCCTGGGAGGTGGACGTGATCGAGGCGGTGAGCGAGCCGGCGCGTCCGGAGAGCTGCGGCAAGGCGGCGGGGACACCGTCGCGGATGGACGTGCTCTCGGTGCGGGGCCGGTAGCGGGACGGCGGCGGGACGGCAGAGTCTTCAGCAGGTCGGGAGCGCGGGCGGCCCCGCGCCCGTGGGGGTGAGCGCGGGACCGGAGCGCGCGGGCGGCCCCGCGCCTGCTGTCCACGGAGGTGCGCGAGGCCGTCACGTCGGGTGTCGGCTCAGCCGGTGACGGCCTTGCCGACGAACTCGGTGGTGTAGGTGCGGGAGAGGTCGATGGTGCCCTCCTTGCCCTTGACGTCCGGGTGGAAGGCGGCGAGGACGGCGAGGACGGTCTTGGGGCCGTCGGCCGGCATCACCCCGTCGGTGGTGAACATCGGCAGGGTCGCCTTGATCGCGGCCGCGTACTGCTCGGCGCCGCCCTGCGCGTAGTCGGCGGGCATCTTCGCGGCGATCTCCTCGGGGCTGTGCGTGGACATCCACTTGAGGGTCTTGACGAAGGCGTTGGCGAGCTTCTGGGTGGTGTCCTTGTTCTTCTCCACCCAGTCGGTGTTCATGTAGAGCGAGGACGACGGGTAGAGGCCGCCGAGGGCGTCGCGGGAGCCCTCGGGGGTGCGCATGTCGTAGAGGATCTTGCCGAGGCCCTTGTCGAGGACGTTGGCGACGGTCGGGTCGGTGGTCATCCCGCCGTCGATGCTGCCCTGTTGGAGCGCGGCGATGAAGGTCTGGCCCGCGCCGACCGCGATCGGGCTGAACTCGCTGACGGCGGTGCCGTTCTTGACGGCGAGGTACTTGGTGAGGAAGTCGGTGGAGGAACCGATGCTGGTGACGCCGAGCTTCTTGCCCTTGAAGTCGGCGCCGGACTTGATGGCGTCGGCCTGCTTGGTGGAGACGAGTTCGACCTCGCCGGGGGCCTGGGAGAACTGCACCACGGACTCGACGATCTTGCCCTTGGCCTGGAGGTCGATGGTGTGGTCGTAGAAGCCGACGGCGCCCTGGACGTCGCCGGCGAGCAGCGCGGTGGTGGCGTTGACGCCGGCGGGCTCGCTCATCAGCTCGACGTTGACGCCGGCGTCGGCGAAGAAGCCGAGCCGCTGGGTGAGCATCGCGGGCAGGTAGATGACCTTGTCCAGGCCACCGACCATGATCTTGACCTTGGGCCCGTCGACCTGCCGGCCGGCCGGGGCGGCGGCGCCGTGGGTGGTCGTGGCGGCGTCGTTGGCGCAGGCGGCGAGCGGGAGGAGCAGGACGGCGGCGAGGGCGGCCGCGGTGGATCTGCCGATCGGGTTCGGGCGCATGGGTGGGGGGTGCCTCTCTCTGCGAGGGGGGATCAGCGGCACAAGGGGGTTCAGCGGCGCGGGGGGTTCGCGACGCAGGAGCGTGGGGGTTCAGCGACGCAGGACGGTTCAGCGACGCAGGGGATTCAGCGGCCGTCGCCCGCGTCGGCGGGCTTCCAGCGGAACAGCTTCTTCTCGGCGAAGGTCAGCAGCCCCTCGGTGAGCAGCGCCACGACGGCGAGGATGGTCATGGCGGCGTACACGCCGGCCGCGTTGAAGGTGCCCTGGGCGGCGGCGACGAGCAGCCCGAGGCCCTTGGTGGCGCCGATGTACTCGCCGACGATGGCCCCGATCAGGGCGAAGCCGAAGCTGACGTGCAGGCTGGTGAAGATCCAGGTGGTGGCGGCGGGGATGACCACCTGGAGGGTGACCTTGCGACCGTCGGCGCCGAGGATGCGGGCGTTGGAGACGAGGTTGCGGTCCACCTCGCGGGCGCCTTGGAAGGCGTTGAAGAACACCGGGAAGAACACCAGGACGACGGCGGAGGCGACCTTGGAGGCCGGGCCGAGGCCGAACCAGATCAGGAAGATCGGGGCGAGCACGATCCGCGGGATCGCGTTGAGCACCTTGATGTAGGGCCCGAACACGTCGGCCAGGAAGCGGACCCGGCCGAGCGCGATGCCGAGCAGCACACCGCAGATGACGCCGATCACCCAGCCGGTGAGGGCCTCGTAGAGGGTGTAGCCGATCTGTTCGCCGAGCGAGCCCTGCGCGGTGCCGTGGGTGATCCACTGCCAGATCTGGTCCCAGATCTTCGACGGCTGCGAGAAGTTGAACGGGTCGATGACGTCGGTGCGGGCGCAGACCTCCCACAGTCCGAGGAAGGCGACCAGGACCGCGACCCGGGCCCCGTAGACGGTCAGCCTCCGATTGCGGGCGGCCCGTTCGCGGGCCTCGGTACGGCTGGCGGGGGCGGCCGCCGGGGGCTTGTCGGCGACGGCCGACGCGGTCTCAAGCGGCACGACCCGCTCCTCTCTCCCGGGTGATGCGCACCTCTTCGCCGAGCGAGGCCCAGATCTCGCGGTACAGCTCGACGAACCTCGGTTCCAGCCGGACGGCCTCCACGGTGCGCGGTCGTGGCAGGTCGACGGTGAAGATCTCCTTGACGGTGGCCGGTCCGGCCGTCATGACGACGACCCGGTCGGCGAGCGCGATGGCCTCGTCCAGGTCGTGGGTGACGAAGACGACCGACGCGGCGTTCCCGGAGGACCTGGTCCCGGCCCACAGCTCCAGCAGCTGGTCGGACATCAGGGCGCGGGTCTGCACGTCCAGCGCCGAGAACGGCTCGTCCATCAGCAGGATGTCCGGGTCGTTGACGAAGGTCTGGGCGAGCGCGACGCGCTTGCGCATGCCGCCGGACAGCTGGTGCGGGTAGCGGTCCTCGAAGGCGGCGAGGCCGACGCGGCCCAGCCAGTCCCGGGCCCGTTCCCTGGCCTCGGCGGTGGGCACGCCGCGGAAGCGCGGGCCGGCCATCACGTTGGACAGGACGGTGCGCCAGGGGAAGACGGCGTCCTGCTGGAAGACGAAACCGACCTTGGGGTGGATCCCGCGGACCGGCTCGCCGTCCACCCGGACCTCGCCCTCGGTGGGCTCCTCCAGGCCGCTGACCAGGGTCAGCGTGGTGGACTTGCCGCAGCCGGTGGGCCCGACGACGGCGACGAACTCGCCTTGGGCGACGGTCAGATCGAGATCACGGACGGCGGTGTGCAGGGCCCCGGACGGGGTGCGGAACCGTTTCGTCGCGCCAGTCAGCTCGATCGCCGGGGTTGTGCTCATTCAATCCTCCCGGGTCTGTGCTTGCCCCGGAAAGGTAGGAGCGGGCGGGGCCCGGGCGGGAGCCTTCTCGGCGTACTGCGGTTTCTCCGCATTGAGGGGTGTTCTGCTCCTTTTGCTTCCGCTACAACTGCGGGGACGCGGCTGACAGAAACACGCCGGAAACGTAGGGTGTCCCGACCCTGACGTACCCGCCCCCACAGCCGCCGAGAGGAGGCCCGGATGAAGCTGCCCCGCTGGCCCCGCCGGGTCTTCGCGCAACTGCTGCTGAGCCAGACCGTCGTCACCGTCGGTGTCACCACCGTGACCGCCGGCCTGTTCCTGGCCCCGGTCAGCAACGAGCTGGACCACGACGCGATGCAGCGGGCGCTGTCGATCGCCCAGGCCACCGCCACCGACGAGGCGATCGCCCGAGCGGCCGACGCCCGGGACTCGGCGACCGCGCAGCGCAACGCCGAGCAGATCCGGCTGGCCACCGGCGCGAGCTTCGTGGTGGTCACCGACCTGGACGGGATCCGGCTCTCGCACACCGACCCGGAGCGGATCGGCCACCGGGTCAGCACCGACCCGGAGCCGGCGCTCAGCGGGCTCAGCGTCACCGCGATGCAGCAGGGCACGCTGGGCCGCACCGCGCGCGGCAAGGTGCCGCTGCGGGTCGCGGACGGCCGGATCGTCGGCGAGGTGTCGGTCGGCATCAGCGACGACTCGATCCGCCGCCGGCTGCTGAAGATGCTCACCGGGATCCTGCTGTGCGCGGGCGCGGGCCTGGCCGCGGGGACGGTCGCCACGCTGGCGCTGGCCCGGCGGCTGAAGCGCCGCACCCACAACATCGCGCTGGCCGACATCTCGGCGCTGCTGGTGGAGCGGGAGGCGATGCTGCACGGCATCCGCGAGGGCATGGTGGCGCTGGACGAGCGCGGCCGGATCCGGCTGGCCAACGACGAGGCGGTGCGGCTGCTCGGCCTGCCGGAGGACTGCACCGGGCGGCCGATCGACGCGGTGCTGCCGCCGGGCCGGCTGTCGGACGTGCTGACCGGGCGGATCACCGGCGCCGACCTGCCGGCGGTCCGGGACGACCGGGTGCTGGTGGTCAACCGGATGAGCACGGCCGAGGGCGGCGCGGTCGTGACACTCCGCGACCGGACCGAACTGGAGTCGCTGGTCCGGGAGTTGGACACCACCCGCAGCCTGACCGAGGCGCTGCGCGCCCAGGACCACGAGCACGCCAACCGGATGCACACCCTGCTGGGCCTGCTGGAGCTGGGCCGCCACGAGCAGGCGGTGGCGTTCATCTCGGAGCAGTCCGGTTCGCACGCGGTGGTCGCGGCGCGGATCGCCGAGCAGGTGCAGGATCCGCACGTCGCGGCGCTGCTGGCGGGCAAGACGGCGGTGGCGGGCGAGCGCGGGGTGCGGCTGCTGCTGGCCCCGGCGGCGCACCTGCCGGACGCGGTGGTGGACGCGCGGGCGCTGGTGACGGTGCTCGGCAATCTGATCGACAACGCGGTGGACGCGCTCGCGGCGGGTGGGGGCGGCCGGCTGGAGGTGACGCTGGCGGCGGCCGGCTCCACGCTGCTGCTGCAGGTCGCGGACAGCGGCCCGGGCGTGCCGGAGGAACTGCGCGAGCAGGTCTTCGAGGAGGGGTGGACCAGCAAGGACGCGCCCGCGCACCGTCCGCGCGGGCTGGGGCTGGCGATGGTGCGGCGGCTGGTCGAACGGACCGGCGGCCGGATCGTGCTCGACGCGGGACCGCTCGGCGGCGCCCGGTTCACGGTCGAGCTGCCCGAGGCCCTGCTCACCCCTCAGCTCGTGGAGGCCTGATGATCGACGTACTCGTGGTGGACGACGACTTCCGGGTCGCGGACGTGCACGCCGCGTACGTGGCCAAGGTGCCGGGCTTCCGGGTGACCGGCACCGCGCACTCGGCCGGGGAGGCGCTGGCCGCGCTGGAGCGCCGCCCGGTGGACCTGCTGCTGCTCGACCACCACCTGCCGGACGAGACCGGCCTGGCGCTGGTGCGCCGGCTGCGGGAGCGGCAGGTGGCCTGCGACGTGATGATGGTGACGGCCGCCCGGGACGTGTCGACGGTGCACGCCGCGATGCAGCACGGCGCGCTGCAGTACCTGGTCAAGCCGTTCACCTTCGCCGGCCTGCGGGACAAGCTGGTCGCGTACGCGCAGCTGCGGCACGCGCTGGCCGGCCCGGCGGCCCGGGAGGCCGGCCAGGACGAGGTGGACCGGCTGTTCGCCACCCTGCGCAGCGCCGCCGCCCCGGCCGGCCCGCTGCCGAAGGGGCACTCGGCGCCCACCACCGATCTGGTGCTGGGGGTGCTGCGCCAGGCGGGCCGCCCGCTGTCCGCGCAGGAGGTCGCGGACGCCACCGGGCTGAGCCGCTCGACGGCGCAGCGCTACCTCAAGCAGTTGGAGCGGGACAGCCGGCTGCGGCTGACCCTGCGCTACGGCGACACCGGCCGCCCCGAGCACCGCTACGGCCTGGCGGTCCGGGCCTGACACCACGCCCGGACGTGGGGGAACCCCCCCCCGCGCCCGCCCCCCGCGGGGGTGCCCGGGGCGCGGGGGGGGCGGCGGGCGCGCGCCCTGCCCCCCCCCCCCCGTCCCGCCCCACGCCGACGGCCCGGGCCGCGACGATGACACGGGTCGCGGCCCGCCCGGACGCCCTGGCCGGGGGCACCCCTGCCGAGGGAGCCCCGGCGGGGGCCAGCAAGGTCCCGGCGGTGGACGGCTGGTTCTGGCTGGTGAAGGTGCTGACCACCGGTATGGGCGAGACCCTGTCGGACTTCCTGGCGCACACCGTCGGCCCGGTGCCGGCGGTTGCGGCGGCCGGGCTGTTGCTCGCCGTGGCGCTGCTGGTCCAGTTGCGGCTGCGCCGCTGCGTGCCCGGGGTGTACTGGGCGGTGGTGGTGCTGGTCAGCGTGTTCGGCACGATGGTCGCCGATGTCGCGCACGTCGCGCTGGGCGTGCCGTACGCGGTGTCGGCGGGCGGGCTGGCGGTGGCGCTGGCCGCGCTGTTCGTGCTCTGGCACCGGGTGGAGGGCTCGCTGGCGATCGACCGGGTGACCGGGCTGCGCCGGGAGCTGTTCTACTGGGCCGCGGTGCTGCTGACCTTCGCCCTGGGCACGGCGCTGGGCGATCTGACGGCGGCCACGCTGCGCGCCGGGTACCTGCTGGCCGGTCTGGGCTTCGCCGTGCTGATCGCCGTCCCGGCGGTGGCGGCGCGGGCCCGCTGGGTGGGCCCGGTGGCCGGGTTCTGGTGGGCGTACGTGCTGACCCGTCCGCTGGGTGCCTCGTTCGCGGACTGGCTGGGCGTGGGCGCCGACCGGGGCGGCCTCGGGCTGGGCACCGGCCCGGTGAGCCTGGCGCTGGCGGTGCTGATGGTGGCCGCCCTCGGCCTGGCGGCCCGGGCGCGCCGTCGGCGGAGGGCGGCTGGACGCTCCGCCGCCTGACCGTCTACATTGATGTAGACGCTGGAGGCGTAGGGCATCACCCCCCGGACAGCCCTACGCCTCCGGCCTCGCAGGCCCCACGCCCCTGGGCCCCACGCTCACCCAGGCCCCAGGACTGCGGGCCCCTCCGGCCTCACCCCCGCTCGTCGACCACCCGCCGGATCTTCCCGACCGAGCGTTCCAGCGCGTACGGCTCCACCACCTCGACCGCGACCGTCACGCCCACCCCGTCCTTCACCGCCCGGACGATCGCCTCCCGCGCCGCCGCCCGCTGCTCGGCCGGGGCGTCCGGCCTCGCCTCGACCCGGACGGTCATGTGGTCCAGCCGCCCCTGCCGGGTGAGCCGCAGCTGGAAGTGCGGCGCGACGCCCGGGGTCCGCAGCAGGACCTCCTCGATCTGGGTCGGGAAGACGTTCACCCCACGCAGAATGATCATGTCGTCGCTGCGCCCGGTGACCTTCTCCATCCGCCGGAAGGCCGGCCGCGCGGTGCCGGGCAGCAGCCGGCTGAGGTCGCGGGTGCGGTAGCGGATGACCGGCAGCGCCTCCTTGGTGAGCGAGGTGAAGACCAGTTCGCCGCCCTCGCCGTCGGGCAGCACCTGGTCGGTGAACGGGTCCACGATCTCCGGGTAGAAGTGGTCCTCCCAGATGTGCAGCCCGTCCTTGGTCTCCACGCACTCCTGCGCGACGCCGGGGCCGACCACCTCGGAGAGGCCGTAGATGTCGACGGCGTGCAGGTCGAGCCGGTCCTCGATCTCGCGCCGCATCTCCTCCGTCCACGGCTCGGCGCCGAAGATGCCGATGCGCAGCGAGGTGCTGCGCGGGTCGACGCCCTGCTTCTCGAACTCGTCGAGCAGGGTGAGCAGGTAGGAGGGGGTGACCATGATGATCTCGGGACGGAAGTCCTGGATCAGCTGCACCTGCCGGGCCGTCATGCCGCCGGAGGCCGGGATGACGGTGCAGCCGGCCCGCTCGGCGCCGTAGTGCGCGCCCAGCCCGCCGGTGAACAGCCCGTAGCCGTACGCGATGTGCACCTTGTGCCCGGGCCTGCCGCCGGCCGCGCGGATCGACCGGGCGACCACGTCGGCCCACATCGACAGGTCGTGCTCGGTGTAGCCGACGACGGCCGGGCGCCCGGTGGTGCCGCTGGAGGCGTGGATCCGGCGGACCTGCTCCATCGGGACGGCGAACATGCCAAACGGGTAGCCCTCGCGCAAGTCGGCCTTGGTGGTGAAGGGGAAGCGGGCGAGGTCGGCCAGGGTGCGGCAGTCCTCGGGGCCGACGCCGGCCGCGTCGAACTTGCGGCGGTACAGCTCGACGTTGTCGTACGCGTGGCGCAGGGTGGCCCGGAGGCGGGTGAGCTGGTGGGCGCGCAGCTCGTCGACGCCCATCCGCTCGCCGGCGTCCAGCAGCGCGGGCGGGATCGGCTCGCCCAGGCGCCGGGCGGGCTTTTCGCCACGGCCGGGCTCTTCACCGCAGGCGGGCTCTTCGCCGTACGGGCTCGGGGCGGGTGCGCTGCCGGTCATCGTCGCTCCTCCGCAGGTCGGCCGGGACGGGTGCACCAACCGATCGTTCGGTCAGGACGACTCCCACGCCAAGTAACCCAGCGCCCGTACCGGCTGTCAAGGGGTCGCACACCGGATCCGGAATGCGAAGTTCCGACCACTTCGGGTGGAGATCGGGCACCCACCTTGGCTGGCCGATATGAAAATCATTACAGAAGTTTGACCCGTGCACGGCATCACCCGGCCCGACCGCGTGGTTCAGTAGTGCGGTTTCTCCCCCGCACCCCGGAGTGATCACCGTGCCCACGACTCCCGCCCTGGTCAGCGCGCTGCGCGAACTCGGCGACCGACCCGCCGTCGTCGCCGACGGGCGCGCGATCAGCGGCATCGGCCTGCTGCTCGGCGTCTCCCCGCCAGGCGGCCTGCCCCGGACCCTCGCCCAGCGCGTCGCCGCCCACGCCGCGCTGCCGCCCTCCGCCGCCCGCACCGCCGAACAGCGGCTGCGGCACTGGGCAGGCGTCCTCGGCCCGCCGCCCATCCGGCACACCGTGCTCCACCCCGCCACCGACCTCGCCGTCGAACTCGCCCTCGCCACCCTGCTCGCCGGCGGCACCGTCCACTGCGGCGACCCCCGGCAGGACCCCGAGCAACAGCTCGTCGACCTCGCCGCCAGCGCCACCACCCACCTCAGCCTCCCCTCCACCCTGCTGTGGCGCCTCAGCCGCCGCCCCGACCTCGCCGACCACGACCTCGGCGCCCTGCGGCTCGTCCTGCACGTCGGCCCCGAACCCCGGCAGGACGACGTGTACGCCGCCGTCGACGCGCTCGGCGCCGTCCTCGCCCACGTCCGCGCCCCGCACAGCCACGCCGAAGCCGCCGACCGGCGACTGCGCACCGCCGCCGACGCCGCCGACGCCATCGCCTGGAAACACGCCATAGGCGTCACCACCGAACAGGTCCAGGCCTTCGGCACCCACCTCGACCACGCCGTCCTGTCCGCACTGCTGCTGACCCTCCAGCAGAGCGGCGTCCTCACCGACCCCGGGCACGGACACACCGAGGCCGAGATCCTCGCCGCCGCCCTCGTCACCCCCGCCCAGCGGCCCCGGGTCGGCCGCTGGCTCGACGCACTCACCCGACACGGCCTGATCACCCGGCACGACGACGTCCACTACGGCCGACCCGAACTCACCGCGGCCGAGGTCCGGGAGGCCTGGCGGCCCGCCGTCGAGACCTGGAACGACGGGCTCGGCCCGGTCGCCGCCCTGGACCGGATCCGGCGCGGCGCACTACGGCTGCCCCGGCTGATCACCGGCGAGGAGGCACCCCGCCCGGCCGCCGCCCCCATCCGCTGGACGGCCGCCCGCGGCTACCTCGGCGCCGCCCTCGGCGCGCTGGTCCGCGGCCTCGCCGAGACCCACGACGGGCCACAGCCGCTGCGCATCCTCGAACTCGGCCAGGACGACGCCGACTCCACCGTCACCCGGGCCCTCGCCACCCGGCCCCGCCCCGGCGCCGACCACCACCAGCTGCCCGACGGCGGCCGCTACGACCTCGTCGTCGCCACCGTGACCGGCCACCCGGACACCGCCGTCCCGGAGCTGGTCGACCTGCTCGCGCCCGGCGGGCAGCTGCTGCTGCTCGCGCCCACCGGCGAACAGCTCGACCTGCTGATCACGGGGGACGCCGAGGCCGGCGCCGGCTCCCCGGTCTCCCCTGCCGCCCCTGCCTTCCCGGTCTCCTCCGCCGCCCCCGCCGCCCCCGCCGCCCCCGCCTTCCCCGACTTCCCGGCGCTCCCCGCCGAGCGCTGGCGGGCCGCCCTCACCGCCGCCGGCTGCCCGACCGTCCTCGCGCTGCCCGAGGACGGGCACCCGATGGGACTGCTCGGGCAGCGGCTGCTCGCGGCGCGGATGCCCTGAGCCGCCGCTACCATCGGGCCGTGCCCGACTCCCCCGTGCTCAGCGCCCTGTCGGCCGGCTCCCGGCTCCCGGCTCCCGGCTCCCGGCTCCCGGCTGAGCCTCGGCTCGCTGTTCTCCGCCCGTTCCCGCTGGTCGGTACGGTCCCGGCGGCCCGGCGGCGGGCGGCCCGTGGCCGAGCCGTGAAGCCCGGGTCGTGCACCACCACCCGATGCGTACCATTTCGATACCGAAGCCTGGATGAGCTGCAAGGATTCTCGCCCACCGGGCCCACCCCCGGGTAGGCTCCGCTTGTCCTCCGGCCCTGGCGCAGGCGGCCCCGCGCCGCCGTGCCGCGTTCCGAGGGTGGCACACCCCCCGCGGGCCATTCGGTGGGCACCGCGCACTCGACACCGCGCGCCAGGGCAGTCGCGCGAACGGCGAAGGGCATCGCATTGGCGGATCGGCTCACCGGAGGAGACTCCTCGCTGCTGCGGCGGATCAACGCGGCGGTCACGCTTCGGGCGCTGCGGACCGGCCACTCCGTGACCCTCACTCAGCTCGTCGGCGAGACCGGGCTCTCCCGCCCGACCGTCGAGGGCGTCATCGAGGGTCTGGTCGAAACCGGGCTGGTCGCCGAGGTCGACCAGCCCAAGGAGGACGGCCAGCCCGGCACCGGCCGGCGCGGCCGACCGGCCCGCTGGTTCCGCTTCCGCGCCGAGGCCGGGCACATCCTCGGCATCGAGGTCGGCGTGCACGACATCCGCGTCATCCTCGCCGACCTCACCGGCGAGGTGGTGGGCAGTCACTTCAAGCCGGTCGACGAGACCCTGGACGCCGAGGACCGGCTCGCCGCCGTCCGCACCGCCGTCGCCGAGGTCCTGCGCAAGGCCGGCATCTCCCGCGACAACCTCTGGGCCGTCGGCATCGGCACCCCCGGCATCGTCGACCGCGACGGCACCATCCAACTCGGCACCGCCATGCCCGGCTGGACCGGTCTCGACCTCGGCGCCCGGCTGCGGCGCTCCTTCCGCTGCCCCGTCCTGATCGAGAACGACGCCAACCTCGCCGCCATCGCCGAACACTGGCAGGGCGCGGCGGTCGGCGCCGGCGACGTCGTCTTCGTCATGGCCGGCCTCAGCCCCGGCGCCGGCTCCCTCATCAACGGCAGGCTGCACCGCGGCCACGGCGGGGCGGCCGGCGAGATCGGCGCCCTCCACCTGCTCGGCCAGGAGGTCACCCCCGAGCGCCTCCTCTCCACCACCGGCAAGCCGCTCAACCCGCTCGACGAGGCCGCCGTCGCCCGCGTCCTGCGGCTCGCGCGGGAGGGCGACGAGGTGGCGAAGGTCGCCATGGACCGCTTCCTCACCCGCCTGGTCCAGGGCGTCGCCGCGCTCGTCCTCGCCATCGACCCGCAGCTCGTCGTGATCGGCGGCTGGGCGGCCGGCCTCGACGGCGTCCTGGAACCGCTGCGCGAGCGCCTCGCCCAGTTCACCCTCCGCGCCCCCGAGGTGGCGCTCGCCGCGCTCGGCTCCGAGGTCGTGGCGATGGGCGCGCTGCGCGTCGCCCTCGACCACGTCGAGGACCAGCTGTTCGCCGTCGACCCGCCGACCACCGGCAACGGCCGCGCCTGACGGGCCCGGAC
>NZ_JBHWIR010000059.1:0-17758 GCF_042731835.1 Kitasatospora sp. NPDC059817
GAGCACCCCCCGCCCCCGCCCGCCCAGGTCGGCGTCGCCGACGGCCTGTTCGCCGCCGTGCTCGCCGCCCGCGCCGGAGTGCTGGTTCCGGCCGGGCGGACGGCGGAGTTCCTCGCGCCGTACCCGGTGGGCGTGCTCGGCGACGAGGCGCTGGCGGAGGTGCTGGGGCGGCTCGGCCTGCCGACCGTCAGGGCGTTCGCCGCGCTGCCGCCCGAGGCGGTCGCGGACCGCTTCGGCCCGGCGGGGGCGGTGGCGCACCGGCTGGCCCGGGGCTTGCAGCCGCGCCCGCTGGTGCCGCGCGACCAGGAGCCGGACCTCGCCGTCGAGCAGCGCTTCGACCCGCCCGAGCCGCTGGCGGAGCCGTTGGTGTTCGTCGCCCGCACGCTGGCCGAGCAGCTGCACCAGCGGCTGGCCGGGGCCGGGCTGACCTGCCGCCGGGTGGCCGTCGAGGTGGCCTGCGCGGACGGGCGGACGGCCTCGCGGCTGTGGCGGCACGAGGGCGGGCTGTCGGCGACGGCGCTGGCCGAGCGGGTCCGCTGGCAACTCCAGGCCTGGCAGGGCGCGGGCACGTTCGCCGCGTCCGGGGAGGCGTCCGGGGAGGCGTCCGGGGAGGCGCCCGACGTCGGGTTCGCCCTGCTCCGGCTGGCCCCCGACGGCCTCTCCCCGGACCAGGGGCGCCAGTTGGCGCTGTGGGGCCAGGCGGTCGCGGACGACCGGGTGGAGCGCGCGGTGGCCCGGGTGCAGGCGGTGCTCGGGCATGCCGGGCTGCGCCGGATCGAGCCGGCCGGCGGGCGCGGTCCGGGCGAGCAGGCGGTCAAGGTGCCGTGGGGCGAACCGTACGAGGCGGCGGGGTCGGTCGGCGCGCCCTGGCCCGGGCGGCTGCCGGACGTGTGGCCGGCGGTGGTGCTGCGGGAGCCGGTGCCGGTGCGGGTGCTGGACGAGGCCGGGCTGCCGGTCACGGTGGACGGCCGGGCGGGGGTGTCGGCCCGCCCGGCCCTGGTGGTGTTCCACGATGGCCCGTCGGGCAGGGAGGGGCAGGGGCGACAGGAGCGGGTGGACGGCTGGACCGGCCCCTGGCCGGCGGTCGAGTACTGGTGGGACCAGTCGCTCGCCCGCCGCCGGGCCCGGTTCCAGGTCGTGCTGGGCGGTGGCCGGGCGCTGCTGCTCACGGTGGAGGGGGGTGCGTGGTACCTGGAGGCCGGCTACGACTGACGGCCACCGGCCCGAGGGGGGATCCGAGGGGGGATCCGAGGGGGGAGAGGTGACGAACCGCGAGAACGAAGGCGACCCCCGATGGGCTTCACCAGCCACCCCACCCTCCCCTGGAGCGAGCTGCACCGCCGCCTGACCGGCGCCGCGCCGGACCGTACGGTCGTCCCCCTGCGCCGCCCCGCCCAGGAGGAGCCCGCCCCCGGAGCCCCCGGAGTCCCCGGAACCCCCGGAACCCCCGGCGATGGCAGCGAGCCCTGGGCCGAACTGCACGTCCACTCCGCCTTCAGCTTCCTGGACGGCGCCAGCGACCCGGAGGACCTGGTCGCCGAGGCGGCCCGGCTGGGCGTGGAGACGCTGGCGATCACCGACCACGACGGCCTGTACGGCGCGGTCCGGCTGGCCGAGGCGGCCCGGGGGACGGGCGTGGCCACCGTGTTCGGCGCCGAACTGACGATCCGTCACAACGGCACAGAGGTGGAACACTTGCTGGTCCTGGCCCGCGACCCGACCGGCTACCGCCGGCTGTCCGCCGCGATCGCCGCCGCCCAGCTGGCCGGCGGCGCGAAGGGCCGCCCGGCGTACGACCTCGCGGCGCTGGCCGGGGCGCACGGCGGCCACTGGGCGGTGCTCACCGGCTGCCGCCTCGGCCGCGTCCCGGCAAAGCTCGATGACGGCACGGCCGGGCACCAACTCCACACCCTGACCGAGGCGTTCGGCCGCGACAACGTCCACGTGGAGCTGATCGACCAGTGGCTTCCCGGCGACGACCGGCGCAATGACGCCCTCGCCGCGCTCGCCGCCGAGCAGGGCCTCCCGGTGGTCGCCTCCACCAACGCCCACCATGCCGGCCCGGCCCAGGGCCGGCTGGCGCAGAGCCTGGCCGCGCTGCACGGGCGCCGCACCCTCCAGGACGCGGTCGGCTGGACGCGGGCCGCGGGCACCGCGCACCTGCGCTCCGGCCGGGAGATGGCCGCCCGGCTGGCCCGCTTCCCGGGGGTGCGGCGGGCCACCGCCGAACTCGGCCGTTCCTGCGCCTTCGACTTCACCAGGCTGGACCCGGAGCTCCCGGGCTTCCCCGTCCCGGAGGGCGAGAGCGAGATCAGCCACCTGCGCGCCCTGGTCGCCACCGGGGGCCCGGCCCGCTTCGGGCCCGGCAACGCGGCCGCCCGGCGCCAGCTCGCCCTGGAGCTGGACGTCATCGAGGACCTCGACCTGGCCGGTTACTTCCTGATCGTGCACGACATCGTCGACTTCTGCCGGAGCCAGGACATCTGGTGCCAGGGCCGCGGCTCGGCCGCCAACTCGGCGGTCTGCTACGCCCTGGGGATCACCGCCGTCGACCCGGTCCACTACAAGCTGCTGTTCGAACGCTTTCTGTCCACCGCCCGGGACGGGCCGCCCGACATCGACCTGGACATCGAGAACCGCCGCCGCGAGGAGGTCATCCAGTACGTCTACCGCCGCTACGGCCGCGAGCACGCCGCGCAGGTCGCCAACGTGATCACCTACCGGCCCCGGCTGGCGATCCGCGACGCGGCCAGGGTGCTCGGCTATCCGCAGGGCCAGGTGGACGCGTTCAGCCGGCAGACCGACTTCCGCTCCGCGCCCGGCGCGGACGCCGTGATCCCCGCCGACGTGCTCTCGCTCGCCGCCCAACTCCACGGCCTGCCGCGCCACCTGGGCATCCACTCGGGCGGCATGGTGCTCACCAGGGAGCCGATCGGCGAGATCTGCCCGACCGAGTGGGCCCGGATGCCCGGGCGTTCGGTGCTGCAGTGGGACAAGGAGTCCACCGCCGGCGCCGGGCTGGTGAAGATCGACCTGCTCGGCCTCGGCATGCTCGCCGCGCTGCACGACGCCTGCGACCTGGTCGCCGAGCACCATGGCCTGCGCTACGACCTGGCCACCATCCCGGACGGCGACGCGGGCGTGTACGCGATGCTGCGCCGGGCGGACACCGTCGGCGTGTTCCAGGTCGAGTCGCGGGCCCAGATGGCGACGCTGCCCCGGCTCAAGCCGGACCACTTCTACGACCTGGTGGTCGAGGTCGCGCTGATCCGGCCCGGCCCGATCCAAGGCGGCTCCGTGCACCCGTACCTGCGCCGCCGGGCGGGCGCCGAACCGGCCGGCTGCCCGCACCCGCTGATGGAGAACGCGCTCGGCAAGACCCTCGGGGTGCCGCTGTTCCAGGAGCAGATGATGCAACTCGCCATCGACTGCGCCGGGTTCACGCCCGCCGAGGCGGACCGGCTGCGGCAGGCGATGGGTGCCAAGCGCTCGCACGAGCGGGTCGCCCGGCTGCGCGAGCGGCTGCTCGGCGGGATGGCCGAGCGCGGCATCCCCGAGGAGGTCGCCGAGGACGTCTACGGCAAGATCGAGGCGTTCTCCAACTACGGCTTCCCGGAGAGCCACGCGATCAGCTTCGCCTACCTGGTGTACGCCAGCGCCTGGCTCAAGTACCACTTCCCGGCGGCCTTCACCTGCGCCCTGCTGGCCAACCAGCCGATGGGCTTCTACTCGCCGCTGAGCCTGGTCGCGGACGCCCGGCGGCACGGCGTGCGGGTGCGCGGGGTGGACGTCAACGCCAGCGCGCCGCGCCCCACCCTGGAGCCGCACCGGGGGGCGACGCCGGAGCCGCCGCTGACCGCGGGCCGCCCGCAGCCGGCGATCCGGCTGGGCCTGGAGACGGTGCGCGGCATCGGCGCCCCGCAGGCCGCGGCGATCGCGGCCGGGCAACCGTACGCCGACCTGGAGGACTTCGCGCGCCGCACCGGTCTGCCCGCGCCGGCGCTGGAGGCGCTGGCGACGGCGGGCGCCTTCGACTGCTTCGGGCTGATGAGACGTCAGGCGCTGTGGGCGGCCGGGGCGTTCGCCGGGATCTCGGCCGCGCTGATCCCGGGGACCACGCCCGGGACGGAGGCGCCGCCGCTGCCCGGCATGAGCCCGGTCGAGGAGACCATCGCCGACCTGTGGGCCACCGGAACCTCCGCCACCAGCCACCCGCTCCAGCACCTGCGCGCCTGCCTGGAGCGCGGCG
The DNA here is from genome assembly GCF_042731835.1 of Kitasatospora sp. NPDC059817. Classification (NCBI taxonomy): domain Bacteria; kingdom Bacillati; phylum Actinomycetota; class Actinomycetes; order Kitasatosporales; family Streptomycetaceae; genus Kitasatospora; species Kitasatospora sp. NPDC059817. The sequence goes on from NZ_JBHWIR010000059.1 coordinate 4,250, forward strand.
GCGCCCTGTCCGCCGCCGAACTCCCCGACGCGGCGCCGGGATCGGAGGTGGTGGTCGGCGGCCTGGTCACCCACCGGCAGCGGCCACCGACGGCCGGCGGGGTGCTCTTCCTCAGCCTGGAGGACGAGACCGGCCTGATCAACGTGGTCTGCAACCGCCCGGTCTGGGAGTCCCAGCGCCGCACCGCCCTCGACCGGGCCGGCCTGCTGGTCCACGGCCGCATCGAGCGCGACCGCGGCGCCACCAACCTGATCGCCACCCGGCTCACCCCGCTGCGGATCGGACTCTGAGCGGGGTGAGCCGAGGGCGGGACCCTGGACCGCCCTCCACGCCAGGGGATGTGACGATCAGTCAGCTCGGGCGGGCGTCCGCCCCTTGCCCGGGGCGCCGGCGAAGACCTGGGCGATGGGGAGCCAGGCGGTCGCGGTGGGGCCGGTGGCGGTGAGGGCGAGGTCGTCGCGGTGGCGGCGCTGCGTCACCAGGAGGCAGAAGTCCAGGGCCGGGCCGGTCACCCGGTCGGTGGCGCCGTCCGGTCCGAAGGTCCACAGGCCGCCGTCGGGCGCGGTCAGTTCGAGCCGGACGGGCGATTCGGGGGCGGGCAGCCCGTGCAGGGTGAACGCGAAGCCGAGGGTGCGCAGCCCCAGGTGGGCGATGTGCCGCAGCCGGGCGGTGGGCTCGCGGGCGGCGCCGAGCGCGTCGGCGACGTCCTGGCCGTGCGCCCAGGTCTCCATCAGTCGGGCGGTGGCCATCGAGGCGGGCTTCATCGGCGGGCCGAACCACGGCAGCCGGGTGCCGGCCGGGGTGGCGGCCAGTGCGGCCGACACCTCCTCCCGGCCGGCGCGCCAGCGGGCGAGCAGGTCCGTGGGTGCGGCGGCCGCGCCGCTCGCCGCGCCCTCGTCCACCGGGTCGACGCCGGCGGCCGGCAGCGTGCCGAAGCGCTCGTCGAGGGTGGCGGCGAAGCCGTCCGCGTCGCGCGCGGCCAGCGCCGTCCAGTCGTCGGTCCAGGCCAGGTGGGCGATCTGGTGCGCGATCGTCCAGCCCTCGGCGGGCGTCGGGCGCGCCCAGCCGACCGGGTCCAGTCCGGCCACCAGGGCGTCCAGCGCCGCGCTCTCGGCCCGCAGGTCGTCCAGCAGCGCGGCCAGGACGTCCGCCGCGGGCGTCGTCGGGGTGTTCGGGTCCGTCATCGGTTTCCCTCCTTCCGGGTCCGGCGCACTACCCGCCGGTACGTCACGGCCGCACCCTACGCCCGGCCCGGCCGCCGTGCCCGCCACTGCGTCGAAGACGCGGGGAACACCCATGTCAGCACTCTCGCCAGCGGCCGTGCCGCGTGTGACAATCTCGCGATGACAAGGGCGAAGACGGGCCCCGGGGCCGCGGACACCCTCACCACCCCGGCGCACTCGGACGATCCCGGGCTCGCCGCCCGTGCCGCCGAGTTGGTGCGGGACGCCGTGCTCGGCGACCTCGCGCGGCGGGTGGTGGCCGAGTGCGGGGCCGACGTCGGACTGGTCGGCGTGCCGCAGCCGCCGGCCGGGCCCCGGGGGCGCGACGCGGGCATGGTGCTGCGCCACTGGGCCGGCACCCGGGCCGACCTGCTGCACGACCGGGCCGTCCCGACCGGCACCGGCCTGGGCGGGCGGGCGCTGGCCGAGCGGGCGCCCAGCTGGGTGCCCGACTACCGTGCCGCCACCACGATCTCGCACGACCACGACGCCGCCGTCAGCGCCGAGGACCTGTACGCGATGCTCACCGTGCCGCTGCTGTACGGCGACACCGTGTACGGCGTGGTGTACGCGTCGCTGCGTGCCGTCGTCCCGTTCGGGGACGTGCGGATCGCCGCCGTCGGCGAACTGGCCGCGACGGCGACCCGGGCCCTGGCCGGGGCGGCCGCCTGGCGGTCCGCGCCGCCCCGACGGGCCGCCCCCGTGCGGCCGTTGACCCCGCGCGAGCACGAGGTGCTGCGCTGGGCGGCGACCGGCCGGACCAATCCGGAGATCGCCGCCCGGCTGGGCCTCACCTGCAACACCGTGACGGGCTACCTGAAGTCCGCGATGCACAAGCTCGGCGTCCGCAACCGCACCGAACTCGCCCTGGCGGCACGCGAGTCCGGCCTGATCGACCGGTGAACGTGCCTGGTCGACCGGTGAACGTGCCTGGTCGGGGCCAGTGGGTGCGCCTCAGCCGACCTGCCGCTCCCGCCCCGCCCAGTACGGCTCGCGCAGCCGGAACTTCTGCAGCTTCCCGGTGGCGGTCCGCGGCAGGGCCGCCCGGAACTCCACCGAGGTGGGCGACTTGTAGCCGGCCAGCCGCTGCTTGCAGTGCGCGATCAACTCGGCCTCGGTGATGGCCTCCTGGCCCTCCCGGAGGACCACCAGCGCCTTGACGGTCTCGCCCCACTTCTCGTGCGGCACTCCGATCACCGCGGCTTCGGCGACCGCCGGGTGGCCGTACAGGCAGTCCTCCACCTCGATCGAGGAGACGTTCTCCCCGCCGCTGATGATGACGTCCTTCTTCCGGTCCGAGATGGTCAGTTGGCCGTCCTGGCCGAGGACGCCGCCGTCGCCGGTGTGGAACCAGCCGTCCCGCAGGGCGTCCGCGGTGGCCGCGGGCTGCTGCCAGTAGCCGTCCAGCACGGTGTTGGAGCGCACCAGGATCTCGCCGGAGGCGTCGACCCGCAGCCGGGTGCCGAGCGCCGGGGCGCCCGCCTGCACCAGCTTCTCGGCCCGTTCGGCGGCGGGCAGGGCGTCCCACTCGGCGCGCGAGCGGTTGACCGTGACCACCGGGGAGGTCTCGGTCAGGCCGTAGAGCTGCATGAACTCCCAGCCCAGCTCGGACTCGACCTGCTGCACCACCGAGGTCGGCGGCGGCGCGCCGGCCACCACGATCCGCACCCGGTCCCGGCCTGGCACCGGGCCGTCCCACTCGGCGGCCGCGTCCAGCACCATCTGGACCACGGCGGGCGCGCCGCTGAGAAAGGTCACCCCGTGCCGCTCGACCCGGCGCAGGATCTCCGCGCCGTCGACCTTGCGCAGCACGATGTGCCGGGCGCCGAGCCCGGTGAGGGCGAACGGCAGGCCCCAGCCGTTGGCGTGGAACATCGGCAGGGTGTGCAGGTAGACGTCCCGGTCGCCGGCGCCGTAGTGCAGGCCCATCAGTACCGCGTTCAGCCAGATGTTGCGGTGGGTGAGCTGAACGCCCTTGGGGCGGGCGGTGGTTCCGCTGGTGTAGTTGATCGTGGCGGTGTCGTTCTCGGCGATCTCGTACCGCCGGGGGGAGTTGTCGAAGTCGTGGAGCAGCGCGTCGCTGTCCGCGCCGAGCACGAACTTGTGCTTGGCCGTCACCCCGCCCAGCGCGTCGGCGAGTTCGGGGTCGACCAGCAGGACGGACGCGCCGCTCTGCTCGACGATGTACGCCACCTCCTCGGCCTTCAGTCGGAAGTTCACCGGGACCAGCACCCGCCCGTACCCGCTCACCCCGAACAGGGAGGTCAGCAGCCGGGCCGAGTTGTGCGACACGACGGCGACCCGCTCGCCCGGCCCGACGCCCAGCCGGTCCAGCCCGGCCGCTTGCGCCCGGGCCAGTTCGGCGACCCGGCGGTAGCTCAGCTCGCCCCAGGATTCGGCCGGCTGCACCGGCTCGTCGACGATGCCGACCCGGTCGCCGTAGACCAGCTCGGCCCGGTCGAGGAAGTCCATCACGGAGAGTGGAATCTGCATGCGCCCACTGTCCTCTCCCACCCGCCCGCCGGACACCCCCGATCGGGGGTGTCGCCGGTGGGAGCAGAGTGGAAGGAGCGGATTCCGTTTGCTGAGCCCGTCGCGAACAGACGGGCGACCGATGCGGCGGGCCCACCGGCCACCTGCTAGGAAGATCGCAGCGAACGGCCATGCACCCACGGGGAGAAGCACCATGAGCGACCGACGACCGGGCAGCACCCGCCACGAGGCCGGGGGAGTGCGGTGACCGCCCCCGTCACCGCGCACCCGAGGGCCGCGGGCCTGCTGCTGCGCCCCTTCGAGGACGCGGACGCGCCGGCCCTGATCGAGGCGTACCGGGACGAGACGCTGCGCCGCTTCACCCGCACCCCGGTGGGGAACGCCGAGGAGGCCGCGCACTGGCTCGGGCTGCAGTACCGGGGCCGGGCGGAGGGCCGCCGGTACAGCTTCGCGGTGCTGGAGCCCGGCACGGGCGAACTGCTCGGCAACGTCGCGCTCAAGCGCGGCACCCCGGGCGGGGAGGCGGCCGAGGTGGGCTACTGGACGGCGGCCGCGGCCCGCGGCCGGGGGGTGGCCCCGCGCGCGGTGGTGGCGCTCACCGCCTGGGCCTTCGAGGTGCTCGCCGACGACGGCCTGGTCCGGATCGACCTGCTGCACCAGGTGGACAACGCGGCCTCCTGCCGGGTCGCGGAGAAGAGCGGCTACGCCTTCCAGGAGGTGCTGACGGCCTTGCCGCCGGAGTTCCCGTTGGACGGTCACCGGCACTCCAGGAAACGGCTGGACGGGGCCGAACGCGGCAGGTCAGAGTAGCCGGATGGGATCTCTGGTACGACACGTGACGATCGACTGCGCCGACCCGCACGGCCTCGCGCAGTTCTGGGCCCAGGCGCTGGACGGCACCCTGGCCGAGCGCGTCGCCACCGGCACCGCCTGAGCCAACGTTTGGGCCACCACCCGGGCCACCGCCTGAACGACCGGCCGCCGAGTCCACGAGGACTTGGCGGCCGTTCGGTTCGCCCCGCCCGGCGCACCCGTCACACGACAGGCCGACGTCTCGGGCCGTCGCAGTGGAACCGTCCGATAATCGAACCTGGCTGATGCCACGTCGCGGCGAGCTTCCCCGACCCCACCACCCGAGAGACAGGCAGGTACCCCATGGCCAGAATCGCCGTGATCGGCGCCAACGGCACCATCGGCAGTGCCATCGTCGCGGAGGCGGCCGCGCGCGGGCACGAAGTCACCGCGGTGGTCCGCGACCCGGACCGCTACCAGGGTGAGGCGGCCTTCGTCGAACGCGCGGACGTCCTGGACCCGGCCCAGGTGGCCCGGGTGGCGGCCGGCCAGGACGTCCTGGTGAGCGCGGTCGGCGGCGGCGACGGCCCGGGCCACCTGGCGCTGATCGGGCCGGCCGCCCGTTCGCTGGTGGAGGGCCTGCGCTCGCTCGGCGACGCCGCGCCCCGGCTGATCGCGGTCGGCGGCGCGGGCAGCCTGGAGACCGCGCCGGGGGTGCGGGTCTGGGACGCGCCGGGGCTGCCGGAGCCGGTGCTGGAGATCATGCACGCGCACGGCGCGGCGCTGGACTTCTACCGGGCGGTCTCCGACGTCCGCTGGACGGTGCTCAGCCCGGCCGCCGAGATCGGCCCGGGGGAGCGGACCGGCCGCTACCGGACGGGCCTGGAGCAGCTGCTCACGGATGCTGCCGGGCGCAGCCGGATCTCGGTGCCGGACTACGCGGTCGCCCTGGTCGACGAGGCCGAGCAGCCCGAGCACATCGGCGAGCGCTTCACCTGCTGCGCGCTGTAACCCTCAGTTACGGTGCGCTCGGTCAGCCGAGCTGGATCGACCGCTTGGCGAGCCCCATCCAGAACCCGTCGATGACGCTGCGCTGGCTGCCGAGGTCGGCCTCGCCGGCGCCGAGGGTGACGAACAGCGGGGCGAAGTGCTCGGTGCGCGGGTGGGCGAGCCGCCCGGCGGGGGCCTTGCGCTCGAAGTCGAGCAGCGCGTCCAGGTCGTGGGCGTCCAGGGCGCGCCGGCCCCAGTCGTCGAACTCGGCCATCACCGAGCTGATCCGGCCGTCGTTGCTGAGCGCCCGCAGGTTGTGGGTGAAGAAGCCGCTGCCGACGATCAGCACGCCCTCGTCGCGCAGCGGGGCGAGCCGGCGGCCGATCTCCAGCAGCCGCTGCGGGTCGAGCGTGGGCATGGAGATCTGGAGGACGGGGATGTCGGCCTCCGGGAACATCTCCACCAGCGGGACGTACGCGCCGTGGTCGAGGCCGCGGTCGGGGATGTCCTGGACGGGCGTGCCGGGGGCGCGCAGCAGCTTGCGGACGCGGTCGGCGAGCGCCGGTGCGCCGGGGGCGGCGTACTGGACCTGGTAGTAGTGCTCGGGGAAGCCCCAGAAGTCGTACACCAGCGGCACGGTGGTGACGGCGCCGAGGGCGAGCGGTGCCTCCTCCCAGTGGGCGGAGACCATCAGGACGGCCTTGGGCCGGGGCAGGTCGGCGGACCAGGCGGCCAGTTCACCGGGCCAGACCGGGTCGTCGGCGAGCGGCGGCGCGCCGTGCGAGAGGTACAGGGCGGGCATACGCTCGGGGGCCGCGGTGCTCATGGCGTCCTCCTCCTGGGTCGAACGGGACTGGTGGCTCGACAGAGTAGTTCAAATTTGAACCTCTACTCGCTGACCGTACACCTTCGTTCGAATTTGAACAACAGGAGTAGGCTTCACTGCATGTCCACACTGAACGAACCCCGCTGGCTGGACCAGGACGAGATGGCTGCCTGGCGGGGCTTCGTCGTCGCGAGCAACCTGCTCAACCGCCGACTGGAGCGCCAGCTCAAGGAGGACTCCGGCCTCTCGCACCAGCAGTACGAGATCCTGGTCCACCTGTCCGCCGCCCCGGCCCACGCGCTGCGGATGACCGAACTCGCCGACAAGCTGGTCACCTCCAAGAGCGGCCTCACCTACCAGGTCACCCAGCTGGAGCGGATGGGCCTGGTCGCCCGCCGCTCCTGCCCCAGCGACGTGCGCGGCGTCATCGCCGAACTCACCGACCAGGGGCGGGAGTCACTGCGGCAGGCCGCACCCGGGCACGTCGCCCTGGTCCGCGAGCTGCTGATCGACGTGCTCACCCGCGAGCAGCTGGCCGTGCTCGCCGAAAGCCTCGGCGAGGTCAGCGCCCGGCTGCGCCTCGACGACACACCCTGAAGTCCCTCAGTCAGTTCCCCTGCGCTGCCCCCCGCAGCAGCCGCCGCTCCCGTTCGGCGGTCTACCGAGCCTGAGCCGGGGCCTGAGCCCGGACCGGCTGCGGGGCGCAGAGCAGGGCGGTCCGCAGGTCGAGCCGGTCCCGCAGTCGGGCCAGGCTGCGGCCGGTCAGCTCCTCGATCCGGCGGATCCGGTAGTGCACGGTGTTGACGTGGATGCACAGCGCCTCGGCCGTCCGCGCCCACGAGCCGTCGTGGTCCAGGAAGACCGCCAGGGTGCCCAGCAGCGAGACGCTGTTCGCCCGGTCGTGGGCGGCCAGCGGGGCCAGCAGCCGGGCGTGGAAGGCGGCCGTCACCTCCGGCGGGATGCCGCGAAGCAGTCCGTCCAGCGAGTCCAGTTCGGCGGCGCTGCCGACCGGGCCGGCCGAGCCCTCCAGTACGTAGCGGGCCTGCACCAGCGCCGCCCGCAGCGCGGCGGGGGCGGGCGGGGCGGCCGGGCCGACGCCCATCCGCAGGGTGCACCGGCCGGTCAGCCGGCTCTGCAGCGCGGGCCGGGCCCGGCGCAGCCGTTCGGCGACCTGCTCGACCGGTGCGGCCACCAGCGCGGCGGACCGCCCGCCGCGGTCGGTCCCGGCGGCGTACGGCGCGCCGAGCGGGTGCAGCGCCTCGGCCAGCGCGTACGCCGCCCAGGCGACGGGCGGGCCGTCGCCCGGCGCGGCACCCGCCTCGCCCGCCCGGCCGCCGTCGATCCGCGCGGTGACCGCCACCAGCGACTCGGCCCCGCCCAGCCTGCAGGTCGCGAGCGGCGCGGCGAGCCCCGCCGCCCCCGCGAGCGCGTGCACTAGCCGCCCCGCGGCCCCGCGCCCCCCGCCCGCCGCGGGGGGGGGCGGCGGCGGGCTCGGGCGGGGCCGCCCCCCCCCCCCGCCCCGCGCCCCCCCCCCGCCTGCGGGCCGCGCGGGGCGCGGCGCCCCGGGCCTCCCCGGCGAGCGCGTCCAGTAGCCGCCCGGCGGCCCGGCGCCGCGCGCCCGCGTCGGCGTGGGCGCGGGCGGCGAGCGGGGCGAGCAGTTCGGCCAGGGCCTGGAGTGCCGGTTCGGCCGCCGCCGAGCGCAGGTGCGGGCGCAGCCGCCAGCCGTCGAACGGCGAGCCGTCCTGGGGCCCGACGGGCAGCCCGGTGTCGCCTCGCCCGGCGGGCGGGACGGGTGCGGCAGTGGCGGGTGCGGCGGTGGCGGCAGCGGCGGTGGCGGCGACGGCCCGGCCGCCGGCGGTGGTGATCGAGCAGTCCGCCACCCCGAGCCGGCCGACCGCGTGGGCCAGTACCTCGCCGGCCCCGGCGTCCGCGTGCAGCAGGTCGAGCAGTTCGTGCCGGACGGTCTCCGGGATCGCCGCGGTGTCCTGGGCGCCGGCCCGCAGGTCCCCCCAGAGCCGCAGGTAGACGCGGTCGGTGACGGCACGGAAGCTGACTCCGGCGGGCACCGCCAGCAGCGGGATGCCGTGGGTGCGGCAGGCGTCGGCGAGGCTGTCCGGGACGCTGCCGTGGGTGCCCTCGCCGGCCAGCAGCGCCGCCACGCCCGCGCTGCGCAGGGCGGTGGCGAAGCGCAGCGCGCCGGAGGCGTCGGCGGGCTGCCACCAGACCAGGCCGGTGAGGACGAGTTCGCCGGGCTGGAGGTAGCGGGCCGGGTCCTGGAGGTCGGTGGAGCTGAGCCCGGTGACCGGGCGGTCGAGCAGGTCCGGGGTGCCCCAGGCCAGGCGGATGTCCAGGTCGTCGAGGTGCAGCAGGTCGCCGACGATCATCTCTCGCTCATCTCGCTCTCGCTCTCGCTCTCGCCTTTGTGCGCCGCGCACGGCTGCTCCTCGCAAGTGCAAGGTTCAGATGTGCATGGGCATCGTAAATGCAAGTCATGCGGCGGTGATTCTTCTTGTCGGATCATCCAGCGTGGGACCCCTCGGAGGGCGTGCGGAACCAGTCGTCCGCCCGATTGCGGTGCCGCTTCCATCGGCTTCCGCCGGCTTCCGCCGGTGCGGGGCGCGCCGAGCCGCCTCCTCGGACATGCCCGCCCCTGTCCCCGCAGTTGCCAGCCGAAAGCGCTCCATCCCATCGCAGCTGCCGCTGAAATCATCCTTTCGGCGCCGCAGCTGCGAATGCCAGGGCCCTCCCTCGGGTAACCCCCTCCCGGGTCGCAGCGGCGCGGCCCGGGAGGAGGGAGCACCATGACCCCGTCGAGCCCCACCGTCCGGCTGCACGGCCACTTCGACCGGCCCGCCGAGCTGTCGGTCGACCAGCTGCGCGCCCTCCCCGCGCACCGCGTCGAGGTCAGCTTCGACTGCCTGGCCGAGGGCGAGCAGCGGCACGACTACGAGGGGCCCGCGCTCTGGGACGTACTGTGCGCGGCCCGGCCCCGGATCGACTTCTCCGGGCGCAAGCAGCGGCTGCGCTTCCTGCTGTCGGTCAGCGGCGCGGACGGCCACCGGGCCGTCGTCTCCTGGGCCGAGATCGACCCCGACTTCGGCGGCCAGCAGATCCTGCTGGCCACCAGCATGGACGGCGCCCCGCTGGACGCCGCCGGCCCGCAGCTCGTCGTCCCCGACGACCACTGCGGCGCCCGCTACGTCAGCGGGGTCACCGCCGTGTGGCTCGGCCCGCTGGGTGAACCGGCGGCCTGAGCCCCGGCCGCGCGTAGCCGGGCCTCGACCGCCTGCCCGACCTGCACTTCACCGTCGAGGACGTCCGCGCCTCCGTGGACACCGTCGTCATCAACTACCGCAACGAGCGGGGCCAGGCCGTCGCCGAGGTGCTGACCTTCCGCGACGGCTTGGTCTGCCGGGGCCTCGGTGCCTACGGGCCGGAGGTCTGACGAGGGCCCCCGTCGGATCCTCGCCGAGGCCGTAGGCCCTGCTCGGAGGGGGTGCGGGCCCGATCGCAGCCGAGACCGAAAAGAGCTCGCCGGATGCCTGTTTCCGTGCCAACATGCCCCATATGGGGACGATTCTGCACGGCACCCTGGTGACCCTCCGCACCGCCGGCACCGACGACATCCCGGCGCTCGCGGCCATCCGCGGCACGCCCGAGGTGTTCGCCCGCTGGCGGGGCGGTGACGACCTCGCCGACGCCGTCGCCAGCGACCTGGAGGAGCCCGACACCGAGACCCTCGCCGTCGAGGTGGGCGGGAAGATCGTCGGCGCCATCCAGTGGTACGCCAACAACGACGACGAGTACCGGCACGCCGGCATCGACATCTACCTCGACCCGGAGGTCCACGGCGTCGGCCTCGGCGCGGACGCCGTCCGCACGCTGGCCCGCCACCTCGTCGACCACCACCACTACCACCGGCTGATCATCGACCCGGCGGCCGACAACACGGCCGCGATCCGCTGCTACGCGAAGGTCGGCTTCCGCTCCGTCGGCACCATGCGCCAGTACGAGCGCGGCCCGGACGGCACCTGGCACGACAACCTGCTGATGGACCTCCTCGCGGACGAACTCCGCTGACCGGCGCGCGAACTCCGCTGACCGGCGCGCCCGCGCGGCGGTAGGCGGCCCGGCAGCGGCCCGACCGGCCCGGAGCGCGCGGAGTCAGATCGCGGCTGCGCCTGCGGTCGCCCGCTCCGGCGCCGGGCAGCCGCAGGTGCGCCGCAGCACCAGCCGGGCCGGGAAGGTCCGCGCGCCGGTGGAGCGCCGCTCGGCCCCGCCGAGGACCAGGTCGACCGCGGCGCGGGCCATCTCGTCCTGCGCGGTCGCGACGGTGGTCAGCGCCGGGCCGGCGATCACCGCCTCGGCGATGTCGTCGAAACCGGCCACCGCGAGCTGCTCCGGCACCCGGATGCCCAGGTCGTCGGCGGCCCGCAGCAGGCCGATCGCCTGGTCGTCGGTCGTGCAGAACACGGCGGACGGCCGGTCGGGCCGGGCCAGCAGGGCGAGCGCTTCGGCGTGCGCCCGGACGCGGTCGAACGGCGCCGGCACCAGCCGCCCCTCGGTCGCCAGCCCGGCCTCGGCCAGCGCGGCGGCCCAGCCGGCCGTCCGCCCGGTGACCGGGTCGTGCGGGCTGAGCGCGAGGGTGCCGCCGAAGCAGTGCACCTCGGCGTGGCCGTGCCCGAGCAGGTGCCGGACCACCTCGCGGGCGCCGCCCTCGTCGTCCGCCACCACCGCGACGCCGTCGGCGGTCTCCGCCCGGTGGTGCAGCAGTACGACCGAGGTGCCGTCGCCCACGTCGAAGCCGGTGAGCCCGGGGGTGGCCGGGTCCTGGGTGACCAGGATCAGCCCGTCGACCTGCATGCCGAGGAACGCGCGGATGTAGTGCGCCTCGCGCTCGTCCACGTAGTCGGAGTTGCCGATCAGCAGGAGCCGGCCGTGGTCGGCGGCGGCCTGCTCGACGGCGTGCGCGAGTCCGGCGAAGAACGGCTGGCGGGCGTCCGGCACGACCATGCCGAGCAGGTTGGTCCGCCGCCGTGCCATCGCCTGGGCGACCCGGTTGGGGCGGTAGCCGAGCTCCTCGACCGCCGCGAGCACCCGCGCCCGGGTCGCGGGCGCCACCGGCCGCGGCCCGTCGTTGATCACATAACTCACGACCGCCGTGGACGTTCCCGCCACCCGCGCCACATCGTCCCGTGTCACCCTCGCCATGCCCGCGAGCCTACACAGCGCCTCCGACAGCTCCGGGCTGCCGTCGCCGCCGGGCGCCCGCCGTGGTCAGTACGTGTGGTCCGCGGTGATGTCCGCCGAGAGGCCGAGGGCCTGTTCGGAGGGTCGCCCGCGCAGCGCCAGCAGGGTCTGGGCGAGCGCGTCGACGGCGGCCAGGTGGGCGAGCCGGCTGGCCGTGGTCTCCAGGCCGAAGACCAGGTCCTGCCCGCCCGCGACCAGGGTGTGGGTGGCCGTCTCGGTGAGCGGCGAGCGGGCGTAGCTGGTGAGCGCGACCACGGCCGCCCCGGCCGCCCGGGCCCGGCGCGCGGCGTCGATCACCAGCGGGGTGGCGCCGCCGTGGCTGACCGCGAAGCAGGCGCCGTCGGGCGGGAGCTGGGCGGCGGCCAGCTGGGCGGTGAGCGGGTCGGCGGGGGCGTCGACGCGCAGGCCGAGCGCGCGCAGCCGGTAGGCGAGGTCGAGCACCACCGCGCCGGACAGCCCGGAGCCGACCAGCACCACCTGGCCGGCGCCGGCCAGCACGTCGGCGGCCGCCCGCAGGTCGTCGGCGGTGAGCGTGGCGGTGATCCCGTCCAGGGCCGCGCGGGCGGCCCGCAAGGTGTCGGCGAGGGCCCGGGCGGCCGGGTCGCGTGCGTCGTCGTCGGCGGGGGCCGGGGCCGTGGCGGGGGAGTGCCGGGCGGCGGCGATCTTCAGCTCCTGGTAGCCGCGGAAGCCGAGCCGCTGGCAGGCCCGGACCACGGAGGAGGGGGCGGTGCCGGCCAGCGCGGCGACGTCGCTGACGCTCAGGTGCACCAGGCCGGCGCCCCGGTCGAGCACCACCTCGGCCACCCGCGCCTCGGCGCCGCGCAGGTCGCCGAGCCGGGCCCGGATCCGCGCGGCGAGCTGGGACTCCAGGGGCGTCATGTCGGAATGTCCTTCCATGGGGCTAGGGTAGCGTGGAATTCGGTTCCAGGCCGTGCCGGGTCGCCGGAAGGCCGTCGGAGGGGAGCTTCGCCATGCCCGAGATCGTGCCGGCCGTGCCGGTGGCCGTGCTCGCCGCGGCCGTGCTGCACGCCGTCTGGAACGGCCTGGCGCACCGGATAGCGGACAAGCTGGTCGGCTTCGCGCTGATCAACCTGACCTACACCGCGTGCGCACTGGTCCTGGTGCTGCTCAACCCGCTGCCGGCGGCCTCGGCCTGGCCGTACCTGCTGGCCTCGGTCGCCGTCCAGACGACGTCGACGGTCCTGCTGCTACGGGCCTACCAGCTGGGCGACTTCGGGCAGATGTACCCGATCGCGCGCGGCTCGGCGCCGCTGCTGGTGGCCCTGCTGTCGGCCACCGTGCTCGGCCAGCACCCGGGCGCGGGCGAGCTGTTGGGCGTCGTGGTGATCTCCTGCGGCCTGATCGGGCTGGCCTTCGCCAAGGGCGTCCCGGGGCGGGCGCAACTGCCCGCGCTCGGGGCCGCCGCCGGGACGGGCGTGATGATCGCCGTCTACACGGTGCTGGACGGCAGCGGCGTCCGGCACGCCGGGACGGTCGGCGGCTACGTGGCCTGGCTGTTCCTGTTGCAGGGGCCGACGCTCGCGCTGATCGCCTGGGCCCGGCGCGGCCGTTCGTTGCTGGCCGGGGTCGGCGCGGTGGTGCCGGTGGGGATCGCGGGAGGCGTGTTCTCGTTGACGGCCTACGGGCTGGTGGTGTGGGCGCAGTCCCGGGGGGACTTGGCGACGATCGCGGCGCTGCGCGAGACGAGCATCGTGATCGCCGCCCTGATCGCCACCGTGGTGTTCCGGGAGCGGCTCGGCCGGCTGCGGCTGAGCGCCAGCCTCATCGTGCTGGCCGGGATAGCCGTCCTGGAGCTGGCCCGGCCGTAGGGCGTGCCCTGGCCGGGGGGCGGGGCGGGGCGGGGGGGGGGGACGCCCCCAGCGCCGCCCCAGCGGGTGGGGGGCGCCCCGCAGGGGCGGCGCACGCCAGGCGCGA
>NZ_JBHWIR010000059.1:17768-21740 GCF_042731835.1 Kitasatospora sp. NPDC059817
GGCGTCTGCTCCGTCCTGTGGCGGGCCGGCCGTTTGGGGGGGCGCGGGGCGGGCGGGCGGGAGGGGGTCTGAACCACGTAGCCCGGCCGGACAGGATTCGGTGGCCGTCAGCCCTTTTCCGGCACGATCACGGTCAGCGAGGTGCTCAGCACCTCGAAGCCCAGGGACTCGTAGAGCCGACGGGCCGGGTTGCCGTCGGTGACGGCCAACTGCACCTCGACGAGCCCGCGTTCGGCGGCGTCGGCGACGGCGCGACGCAGCAGGTCCGCGCCGAGGCCCCGGTAGCCGAGCTCCGGGTGCCGGAAGACGTCGGCGATCCACGGCAGGCCGTCGCGGTCGGTGAGGACGAGCCCGGCCACCACCCGGTCCTGCGCGTCCACGGCGAGCAGGCTGGACGGCAGCACCGGCCCGATGACCTCGCCGGCGAGCAGCGGGGCGATCCGCTGCGCCAGGGCCTGCCGGTCGTCGCCCGCGAAGTGGTCCGGGTGCCCCGGGGCGAACGCGGCCCGCCAGGCCTCGAACAGGTCCTCGGGCGCGCGGTCGCAGGGCACGGCCCGCAGGCCGCCGCGCAGCGGGGCCCCGGCCCAGTCGGCGGGCGGCGGGTCGGCGACCAGGTCGCGCCGCATGGCGTGGGAGTGCCGGAGCACGGTGGCGCCGTGCTCCAGCAGGGCGAGGCCGAACTCGGGGGTCCCGGAGACCACCCACCCGGCCAGCTCGGTGCGGACGAACTCCACCGGGTCGGTGCCGCCGCTCCCGCCCACCACCTCCAGCAGGTCGGCCCAGGGCCGCCCCTCCCGCTCGCCCGGGAGGTAGCGCACCACCGGTACGCCCTCGCCGTTCCGCCCGATCACCCAGTTCGTTTCGGTCACACCCAGCCCCATTCGCACGGTCGTTCGTCCGCCGTCATGGTCGACGAGAGCGCGCCCGGGGGCAACCGAATTGTCAGGCCACCACCGCGGCGCGGACGCAGAGCACGTCCGGCAGGTGGGAGATCAGCGGTGACCAGCTCTCGCCCTCGTCGTGGCTGCCGTAGACGTCGCCGGTCCGGTTGCCGAAGTAGATCCCGGCCGGTTCGGCGTCGTCGGTGCGCAGCGCGTCGCGCAGCACGACGCCGTAGTGGTCCTCGCCGGGCAGGCCGTCGGCGAGCGGCTGCCAGCTGGTGCCGCCGTCGGTGGTGCGGAAGACCCGGCACCGGCGGCCGGGTGGGATGCGGTCGTCCCCGCCGCCGAGCGGGAACAGGTAGGCGGTGTCGCCCCGGCGCGGGTGGGCGGCGACGGCGAAGCCGAACGCGGCGGGCAGCCCGTCGGCGACGGAGCGCCAGCTCGCGCCCCAGTCGTCGCTGCGGTAGACGCCGCCGTGGTTCTGCAGGTACAGCCGGTCGGGGTCGACGGGGTCGGGGGCGATCTTGTGCACGCACTGGCCGAACTCGGGGTACTGGCCCTCCTCCGGGAGGAACTCGGCGCGCAGACCGGTGTTGGCGGGCTCCCAGCTGTCGCCGCCGTCCTTGCTGCGGTAGACGCCGCCGGTGGAGACGGCGACCAGCAGCCGTTGCGGGTCGCGCGGGTCGGTGACGACGGTGTGCAGGCCCTGGCCGCCGTAGCCGGCGCCCCAGTCGGTCCGGTGCGGGTGGTTCCAGAGCGACTCGACCAGACGGAAGGTCTCGCCGCCGTCCTCGGAGCGGAACAGCGCCGCGGGCTCGGTGCCGGCGTAGACGACGCCGGGGGCCTCCGGGCCGGCCGGCTGGAGCTGCCAGACCCGGGTGAGCGAGGCGCCGGTGGCTTCGGGGAAGCGGATCGCCGGCTGCGGCGGCTCGTACCAGGTGGCGCCGAGGTCGTCGGAGCGCCAGACGGACGGCCCCCAGTGGCTGCTGTCGGCGCCGACCAGCAGCCGGGTGCGGCCGTCGCGGCGGTCGATGGAGACGGAGTAGACCGCGTTCATCCGGAAGTGCGGCCCGCTGAACTCCCAGTCCAGCCGGTCGCGGCTGCGGCCGAGAAAGAGGCCCTTCTCGGTTCCGACGGCCAACAGCACTTCGGTCATGCCCACACCACCTGGTGACGAGTACGGCCCCCCGGGACGGCTCCCGCCGCCCAGTGTCCCGCCGTCCACCGGCGGCCACATCTCGCCGCGCCCACTCACCCGGAAGGCTCTCTCGTCAGGAACGCTCACCCGCCCGGCTCACCCCCGGCAGCCCTCCAGCAGCCGCAGCCACACCTCGCTGATCGTCGGGTAGGAGGGCACGGCGTGCCAGAGCCGGTCGATCGGCACCTCGCCGACCACGGCGACGGTCGCCGAGTGCAGCAGTTCGGCGACCCCGGGGCCGACCAGGCAGGCGCCGACCAGCACCTCGCGGTCCAGGTCGAAGACCACCCTGGCCCGGCCGCGGTAGTGGTCGCCGTACAGCGAGGCCCCGGCGACGGCGCCGAAGTCGTGGTCGACGGCCTTGACCCGCAGCCCGGCCCCTTCGGCCGCCGCCAGGGTCAGTCCGACGGCGGCGACCTCCGGATGGGTGAACACGACCTGCGGCGCGCCCGCGCTGTCGGCCGACGCGGCGTGCGCGCCCCAGCGGGAGGTGTCCAGCGCGCGCCCCTGGGCGCGGGCCACGATCGCCGAGCCCGTGATCCGGGCCTGGTACTTGCCCTGGTGGGTGAGCAGCGCCCGGTGGTTGACGTCCCCGGCGGCGTACAGCCACTCGCCGTCGACGCCGAGCACGGTGCAGCTGTCGTCCACCTCCAGCCAGCCGCCCGGCTTCAGCCCGACCTGCTCCAGCCCGACGTCGGCGGTGCGCGGGGCCCGTCCGGTCGCGTACAGCACCTCGTCCACGGTCAGCCGCTCGCCGCCACCGAGCGTCAGGACCACCGGCCCGGCGCCGTCCGCCCGCTCCAGCGCGGTGGCCTCCGTCCCGAACCGGAGGTCCACCCCGGCCTCGCGCAGGCCCTCCGCGACCAGCTCGCCCGCGAACGGCTCCATCCGCGGCAGCAGGTGGTCGCCGCGCACCAGCAGCACCACCTCGGAGCCGAGCGCCCGCCAGGCGGTCGCGAGCTCCACCCCCCCCCCGCCCCCCCCGCCCCCCCCCCCCCCCCCCGGCCCCGGCGGGGGGGGGGGGGCCGCCCCGGTGGTGCACCGGGGGGGCTCCCCCCCCCCCCGCACGCCCGTGGGCAGCACCGGACGGCTGCCGGTGCACACGGCGACGGCGTGCCGGGCGGTGAGCACCCGCTCGGTGCCGTCCTCGGCCTCCACGGTGACGGTCCGCACGCCCGCCAGCCGGCCGTGGCCGCGCACCAGCTCGATGCCGGCGTCCCGCAGCCACTGCACCTGGCCGTCGTCGTTCCAGTGCGAGGCGAAGGAGTCCCGCCGGGCCAGCACCGCGGCCGGGTCCAGCCGCCGGTCGCCGACCGCCTCCCGGGAGCCGGCCACCGCGCGGGCGTCGGCCAGCGCGGCCACCGGGCGCAGCAGCGCCTTGCTCGGCATGCAGGCCCAGTACGAGCACTCGCCGCCGACCAGTTCGGCCTCCACGACCACCGTGCGCAGCCCGGCGGAGGCCGTCCGGTCGGCGACGTTCTCGCCGGTCGGTCCGCCCCCCAGGACGATGACGTCGTACTCCTCGGCGGTGCTGGTCATACCCGGTCCTCCGTGCTGTCGATGGCCACCCCGGCCCGCAGGGCGAGGGTGACGGGCGTGTGGTCGCGGACGTCGAGCAGCCGGGCGCGCCGGGCGTCGTCCAGCGCGTCGGCGAGGGCGCCGGTGAGGGCGGCCTTCCGGGAGGTCGGCCCGTGGCTGCCGTTCGTCTCGTACCCGAGCCTGACCCGAACGGCCTCCAGCGGCCACTTCTCGCGCTCCGCGTGCATCCGCAGGGGCTCGCTTTCCTGTGGGATCCGGCCCCCGGCCGGACGGGGGGCGGGGCGGGTGGGCCGCGCCCGGCCCCGCCCGCGCCCGCAACCGGGGGGGGCGCGCACCAACACCCCACCGCACGCC
>NZ_JBHWIR010000059.1:21750-26341 GCF_042731835.1 Kitasatospora sp. NPDC059817
CGCGCCAGTCTCCCGCGCCCCGTGCCCCGCGGGGGGGTGTTGTTGGTGTGGGCGCCCCCCCCCGGGCGGCGGGGGGGGGGGGGCGGTGGGCCCGGCGCCGTGCCCATCCTGCGACGTCAACGGGGCTTCGCGCAGACGAACCCGCAGACGAACGCGCCGACGAACCCGCCGACGGGTCCGAGCCGAGGGAGGGTCAGAGCGCCGCGAGCTCGGCCAGTACCGCCGCCGTGTCGGCCGGGCGGGAGAACATCGGCCAGTGCCCGGTGGGCAGTTCGCGCAGCTCCCAGTTCGGCCCGTCGAGCCCGGCGAACCACGGGTGGCCGGCCGTGATCATCGCCTGCACCTGGGCGAGCGGGAAGGAACAGGTCACCAGTGCCTGCGGCAGCGCGGCCGAGGCGCCCGTCAGCCGCAGCCGGTCCCGGTACGCCCCGGCCGGGTGCGGGGTGGCCCGCTCGCGGATCCGGGCGAGCGCGGCCTCGTCCAGGCCCTCCACACTGGCGCCGTCGGCGGCGAGGTCGGCCCAGGAGGGCATCGGGAGGCGGCCGTCGACCACCGAGGCGTCGGCCGCCGCGCGGTGGTCGGGCTGCCAGAGGTCGTACAGCGAACCGCCGTCGATCATCGGGCCGCTGTCCAGGTAGACCACCCGGCGGATCCGCTCCGGCATCCGGTCCGCGATGCCGCCGGCCGGGGCGCAGGCGCCGCTGTGCGCGACCAGCACCACCTCCCACAGGTCCTCGCGGACCAGCAGGTCGGCCAGCGCGGCGATGTGCTCCGCCAGCCCGATCGGCTCGGCCTCGCCCGCGCGCTCCGCCAGCCCGGGCAGCGTCACGGGGTGGACGGTGTGCCCGTCGGCGCGCAGCGGCCCGGCGACCTCCTCCCAGGCCCAGGCGCCGAGCCAGAAACCGGGGACCAGTACGAACGTGCTCATGGTGGATCGCTCCTCGCGGTCGGGCGGGATCTCCGTCGCCGACGACTCTAGGACCGACCCCGGCCGGACTTCGCCCGGATTTTCGCCCGGATTACTGAGCGACCGGGCCCGGGGAGTCGCACTCCCCGGGCCCTCGGACAAGCGGACGTCCCGGACACCCGGACGGGTCAGGCCTGGCCCTCGGCCGCCTGCTCCTGCGCCACCTTGCGCTTCACCTCGGCCATGTCCAGCTTCCTGGCCTGGCCGATCAGGTCCTCGAACACCGACTCCGGCAGCGCACCGGCCTGCGAGAAGACGAGCACGCCCTCACGGACGATCGCCAGCGTGGGGATCGACTGGATCCCGAACGCGGAGGCAAGCTCCACCTGCGCCTCGGTGTCCACCTTGGCGAAGACCAGGTCCGTGTGGCGCTCGGCCGCCTTCTCGTACACCGGGGCGAACTGGCGGCACGGCCCGCACCACCCGGCCCAGAAGTCGATGAAGACGAAGTCCTGGCCCTCCGGGCCCGGGACGATGTCGTCGAAGTTCTCCTTGGTCAGCTCGACCGTGCTGCTCATCTCGCGATTCCTTCCCTTCCGGAGGCGGCGCTACCGATCACGTGCTCGCGACAACCGTGCGCCCCGACGGGGTATTCCGGAGCCGCCCGGGCCGGAGCCTCTCCCGCCGTAGCCGCCCCCGCCGGTCCAGCGCCCGCCGGTTCAGCGCCCGGGCGCCGCTCACGGCGTGGAGCGGAAACCCCACGGGTGGGAGACCTGGTACGCCGCCAGCCGCTCGATCCGGGCCGGCCCCTGCACGCCGGGCCAGCGCGGGTTCGGCGTGCCGTCGCCGGTCAGGTGCTCCCGTCGCCAGATGCCGTTCCAGCCGACCCGCAGGGCGGGCTCGAAGCTGTGCCACCGCCCGCACGGGCACGGCTGCCGCACCCAGGCGCAGGTCCGGCAGAGTTCGGCCAGGCCGTGGCCGGTCGAGCGCGACAGCACCGGCCCCTCGTCCCCGCAGGCCGGGCAGCCGGGCAGTACGGCGCCGTCCAGCAGCGCGTTCTGCCGCCGGACGTAGTCGGGCAGCCGCAGCGGCGGGTGGAGGAAGGGGTCCGCCCGCCAGGCCGCGTCCGGTGCGCCCCACCAGGGGCGGTTCCACCACACCGGCTCGGTCGGTTGCCGCCGCCCGGCCCGCTTCTCCGCCCGGCGCCGCGCCTCGTACTCCCGCGCCCCGGCCAGCCACAGGACCCGCGCCTCGTGCAGCTCCTCCACGGCCCGCACCAGCGAGTCCGGGTCGGCCTCCATCAGCCGGGGCATCCGGGCGCTGAGCGTGAGGTGGTGGTAGGTGGCCCGGAAGCCGTACGGCGCGAAGCAGGTCAGGCAGGTCCGTAGGGCGTTGAGCCGCCGGCGCACCGGCAGCCGCTCGTCGTGCACCCGGGCCCGGTGGGTCAGGAAGCTGGTCACGGCTGCCCCGCGGCGACATCGAGGGCCGGCTGCATGCGTATCACCGGGCGATCATGCCGGACGGCCCGCCCGTCGGGCCAAGGCATTACCCCGCGTCCGCCGCGATCCGGGCCAGGACCCGGCCGCATCGCCGGGCGAAGGCCCGCTGCGCGAGCGGCAGCAGCGGCCCCGCCAGCCGGGCGTACCGGGCGACCGGACGGCTGAAGGCGGTCACGCTGAACCAGACCGCCCCGTCCGCCTCCAGTTCGACCAGGAACGTTTCTTCGCCGCACGCCAGATGGCCGGCCCGGGTGCCGTAGGTGAAGCCGTACCGGTCCGGGCCGTCGACGGTGGCCAGCACCCGGTTGGGGGCGCCGGCCCGGAGCGGGCCGACGCCGATCGCGCAGTGCACGGCGACGCCGGGGGCGGCCCGGTCCGCGTCGGCGTCGATCCGCACGCCGGCCAGCCGGTGCATCCGCCAGCCGAGCAGGGCGGCCCCGGCCACCTCCAGGGCGGGGCGGCCCCGGCCGACGAGCGCCCGGTGCCGCAGGTGGCGGTACCCGCCGGGCAGGTGGCCGGTGGCGCTGGCGCCCTGCTCCGGGTAGCTGAGGTCGGTCATCGGTGGTCCTCCGTGGTGGTGATCCGGCGCCAGGCGAGCAGCGAGCAGAGCGCGAAGCCGAGCGCGTTGCCGACGCCGTGGGTGGCGGCCATCCAGGCCAGGGTGGGGTGGGGGAGTCCGGACGCCTGGCCGAGGGCCCACCACAGGGCGAGCAGCATGGTGAGGGCGAGGACGGCCGAGGAGGCGGTGAGCAGCCGGGCGGTGACCGGGTCGGCGGCGCGCGGCCGCAGGTCGCGCCAGGTGACCAGGCCGACCAGCCACATCCCGGTGGTGAGCACGCAGGCCCCGGCGAACTGGACCCAGGTGCCGAGGAAGTACCCGGCTAGCACCAGCAGCGTCCCGGCCGGCACGCTGAGCGCGGCGCAGCGGGCGGCGCCGGAACCCGCCCGGGTGCTGCGGCAGACCAGCCCGGCGACGAGGGCGGCGGTGAAGCCGGCGTAGTGGAAGTGCGGGACGGTCAGCGCCAGGACGTGCGGTTCGAAGCCGAACAGCGGGTAGCCGGAGCGCTCGGCGACCAGGGCGGTGCCGGCCACCGCCGGGGCGGCGAGCGCGGTGAGGACGGCGATTTCGGCGGGCGCGAGCGAGCGGGTCCGGCGCAGCCGCAGCGGTGCGTGGAGGGCGACGGCCAGGGTGCCGAGCGCGTAGAGGGCGGCGCTGCCGGTGGCGAGGCCGCCGCGCGGGAGCCAGAGCGAGAGCGCGCCGGGGACGGCGGCGAGCGGCCAGAGCCGGCGGACGCGGGCGAGGCCGGGTTCGCCGATCAGGGCGAGGCCGAGCGGGACGACGGCGCCCATACCGAGTAGGACCAGCAGGTTCACCAGCTCCGTCGTGCCCTTGCCCATGCCGGAAGCACCTCCTTGAACGTGTTCAAACCTTGGTCGTGGACGACTCTACGCCGCAGAGTTGAACGCGTTCAACTTGCCTCCGGTCCGCCTGCCCTGGTGTTCACGGTGGGTGCGGCGCACTCTGGAGGAGTAACCGGAGGAGTAATCGATGGAGGTGATCCGCCATGCAGACTCTGGTCGGTTGGCACATCGAGATGGAGTTCCGCGAGGACGGCCCGCGCACGACCGCCGCGGCCATGCTGCGGCTGCGCGACGGCAGGGAACTACGGGCCCACGGCTACAGCAGCCGCCACCCCTCGGACCCGGAACAGCTGCGGGTCGGCGAGGAGATCGCGGGAGCCAGAGCCCTCAACGACCTGGCCTCGCAGCTGCTCACCAAGGCCCACGGCGAGATCCAGGAGGTCAGCCCGGTCCCGACCCACCCGCTGACGTGAGCGCCCCGCACCCGGACGGCGGCCACGCCGGCGGCCGGGAGCACCGTTCGCGCATCCCGCTGATCTGCCCGCGCTGCGGGCACGAACAGCGGGTCGTGCCCGGCGGCCCCGACCGGTCGGTCAGGGTCGTGCACGTGGCGACGGGCCGGGAGGCGTGCGAACCCGGGGACCTGGCGAAGGCGCCGGACGACGGGCCCTGAGAGCGGTCCCCGGCAGCGCGAACGCTTCACCACGCGAACGGCGCCGGGGGGGGGGGGGGGGGGGCGCCGCGGCGCCCCCCCCCCCCCCCGCCCCGGGCCCCGGGCGGCTCAAGGCTCGAGTCAGGCCAGCACCGCCAACCGCAGACCGAC
>NZ_JBHWIR010000059.1:26351-35027 GCF_042731835.1 Kitasatospora sp. NPDC059817
AAACAGAGATACAATGTGGTTTCGTGGGATTTGATATGTGTATAAGAGACAGGTCAGTTGACGCAGTACGTCGTCGGCAGCTGCCACTCGGGCCCGACCAGCCGCTGCTCCAGCTCGTTGAGCGTGATCCGGATGCCGACCGTCCCGGCCAGCCCGACCCGGAACCGGCTGCGGGCCAGCACGATCAGCGCCGTCAGGCCGTACTTGTTGATCAGCGAGGTGCGGTAGCGGGCGGTGTCGTCCGGGTCGCAGAGCCGTGCGCGGGCCGGCACCGGCCGTCCGGTCGGGCGCCCGTGGGCGTCGCACGGGCCGACCAGCACCCGGGGGTGGCGCCGGATCCGTTCGGCCTCCCCGGAGTGGGCCGGGGTCCAGACGCCGAGCGCGGTGCCGTCGGGCACCACCCAGATCTGCGAGTCCTGGCGGGTGCCGTCCTCGCCGAAGGTGGTGAGCAGGAGGTATCTGTTCTCGGCGAGCTGGTCGGATCGGTCGTGCATCTGTCCTCCCTCTGGCGTGGGGGCCGGGGCCGCGGGTCAGCGCCCGTGGCCCTCGGTGATCTCGCGGCACTCCTCGGCGGCGGGCTCGGCGATCCGGGCGTGTTCGCCGTGGAATCCGCGGGACAGCCGGGCGCGGGTGCGGCTGAGCACGCCCGCGCTCCGGGCGACTCCATTCTCGTCGACGGGGGCCGGCAGTTCGAGGGGGAGGGGCTGCTCGTGTGCGGTGAGCCGGTGCAGTTCGGCGGGCGCGAGCCCGGCGTGCACCTCGGTGAACTCGCCGTGCGGCAGGCGCCTGACGACGCCGGTCTCGCGTCCGTGCAGCACCTTGTCGCGGTCGCGGCGCTGGAGGCCGAGGCACCAGCGCTTGGTGATGACGAAGACGGCCACCGGGACGGCGAAGAAGCCGATCCGCACCGCGTAGGTGATGGCGTTGAGCGACAGGTGCAGATGGGTGGCGATGAGGTCGTTGCCGCCGCCGGCCAGCATCACCAGGTAGAGGCTGATCCAGGCGGCACCGAGCGCGGTGCGGACGGGCGCGTTGCGCGGCCGGTCCAGCAGGTGGTGTTCGCGCTTGTCGTCGGTCACCCAGCTCTCGATGAACGGGTGGACCGCGATCGCGCCGAGGATCACCGGGAACAGCGTGAACGGGATCAGCACGCCGAGGTTGAGGGTGTGCCCCCAGAGCCCGACCTCCCAGCCGGGCATCACCCGGATCAGGCCCTCGGCGAAGCCCATGTACCAGTCGGGCTGGGCGTCGGTGGAGACCTGGTCGGGGCGGTACGGGCCGTACGCCCAGATCGGGTTGATGGTGGCGACGGCGGACATCAGCGCGACGATGCCGAAGACCAGGAAGAAGAACCCGCCGGCCTTGGCCAGGTAGACCGGCATCAGCGGCATGCCGACGACGTTCTTCTCGGTCTTGCCCGGGCCCGCCCACTGGGTGTGCTTGTGGTAGAAGACCAGGATCAGGTGCGCCACCAGCAGGCCGAGCATGATGCCGGGCACGAGCAGCACGTGGACGGTGAAGAACCGCGGGATGATGTCGTGTCCGGGGAACTCGCCACCGAACAGGAACATCTGGACGTAGGTGCCGACCAGCGGGATGGCCAGTACCACGCCCTCGATGAACCGGATGCCGGTGCCGGAGAGCAGGTCGTCCGGGAGCGAGTAGCCGAAGAAGCCGTCCAGCATGCCGAGGAAGAGCAGCAGGAAGCCGAAGACCCAGTTGACCTCGCGCGGCTTGCGGAACGCACCGGTGAAGAAGACCCGCATCATGTGCACGAACATGGCCGCGACGAAGACGACGGCGGCCCAGTGGTGGATCTGCCGGATCAGCAGCCCGCCGCGGACCTCGAAGCTGATGTCCACCGTGGAGGCGTAGGCCTGCGACATGGGCACGCCCTTGAGCGGGACGTACGAGCCGTCGTAGATCACCTCGCCCATGGAGGGCTTGAAGAACAGGGTCAGCCAGACGCCGGTCAGGATGATGATCAGGAAGGTGTACAGGCAGATCTCGCCCAGCATGAAGGACCAGTGGTCCGGGAAGATCTTGCGCAGGTTGGCCCTGGCCAGGGTGTGGATCCCCAGCCGGCCATCCGCCCAGTCGACGGCCCGCCGCCCCCGTCCTGGGTTCTGATTCCGGGTCATGTGCACGCACCTCAGTCGGAAGGAAGTGGGGATCATTCCCCGCTTCTCGCTGAGGTCACCATAATCGGGGAGCGATCCCCACTTCTACCCGGGGCGGCTGTGATCCAGACCCGGAACCGCAGACCCGGAACCGCAGACCCGGAACCGCAGACCCCGAAGCGACGGCGCCGCCGACGGTCGGCCCCGGAACCGCCGGCCCCGGAACGGCGAGCGGCCCGCCCGGCGCCCCAGGAAGGGGACACCGGACGGGCCGCGTACGCACCCGAGTAACCCGCAGGCGTCAGTGCACCATCACCGGCACCTCGTCGTTCTTCGCCGCACCGGCGCCCGAAGCCGACGCCGCGTCCGGGCGACCGGCGTTCACGAGGGTGAAGGCGATCGCGGAGGCCGCCACCAGGATCCCGAAGGACACCCAGATCGCGGTCGTGAAGCCGTGCACCATGCCCTGGAACTGCAGGGCCTGGGCGGCCGCCGGCGACGTGGCCGCCGCGGCGGTCGCGTGCGAGGCCAGCCAACTGGTGGTGGCGCTGGCCGCGATGGTGTTCAGCAGCGCGGTGCCGATGGCGCCGCCGACCTGCTGCGAGGTGTTGACCATCGCCGAGGCGACGCCCGCGTCGCGCGGCTGGACGCCGTGCGTGGCCAGGCTCATCGCCGGCATGAACGCGGTGCCCATGCCGAGGCCCATCAGGACCAGGCCGGGCAGGATCAGCATCGGGTAGGAGGTGTCCAGACCGATGTTGCTCAGCAGCAGCATGCCGATCGAGGCGACCAGGAAGCCGGGGGCCATCAGGAACCGCGCCGGGACGCGGGTCATCAGCCGGGCGCCGATCTGGGTCGAGCCGGTGATCATGCCCGCCACCATCGGCAGGAATGCGACGCCGGTCAGCACCGGGCTGTAGCCGCGCACGAGCTGCAGGTAGTAGGTCAGGAACAGGAACAGGCCGAACATGCCGATCACGGCCAGGCCGAGCGACAGGTACACCCCGCCGCGGTTGCGGTCCAGCACCACGCGCAGCGGCAGCAGCGGGGCCTTGACCCGGCGCTCCACCAGGACGAACGCGGTCAGCAGCACGACGGCCGCGACGAACAGCGCCAGCGTGCTGGCGGCCGTCCAGCCGCTGGACTCGGCGCGGGTGAAGCCGTACACCAGTGAGACCAGGCCGGTGGTCACCAGCAGCACGCCGGGGACGTCCAGCCGGTTGCGGTTGCGGCCCTCGGCGGGCTCGCGGATCACCAGGACGGCGCCCGCGGCGGCGACGATGGCGAACGGGACGTTGACGAAGAAGGTCCAGCGCCAGTTCATGTACTCGGTCAGCAGGCCGCCGAGGATCAGGCCGATCGCGCCACCGCCACCGGCGATCGCGCCGTAGATGCCGAAGGCCTTGGCGCGCTCCTTGGCCTCGGTGAAGGTCACCGCCAGCAGCGACAGCGCGGCCGGGGCGAGCAGCGCGCCGAACACGCCCTGGAGGGCGCGGGCGCCGAGCAGCATCGCGGTGTTGGCCGCGGCGCCGCCGAGTGCGGAGGCGAGTGCGAAGCCGGCCAGGCCGACCACGAAGGTCCGCTTGCGGCCCCAGAGGTCCGCGATCCGGCCGCCGAACAGCAGCAGGCCGCCGAAGGCCAGCGCGTAGGCGGTGATCACCCACTGGCGGTTGCCGTCGGAGATGCCCAGGTCCCGCTGGGCGGACGGCAGGGCGATGTTCACGATGGTGGCGTCCAGGACGACCATCAGCTGGGCGAGGCCGATGAATATCAGCGCCTTCCAGCGCCGGGGATCGGGCAGCGTCGCCGCTCGGGCGTCGGTTTCAGGCATGGGGGTACTCACTTCAGGGTGCGTGGCGTGGGACAGGGTTCGACCGCCGTACGGGGACGGCTGGTCGCCGTACGGGGCGTCGATGCGGGGCGTGCGTCGGTGCGGGGCGTGCGGGGATCAGCTCCTGGCGGGCCGGTGGTCGGCGCGGTCCGGAGGGTGGGTCGGTCGGTCGGGGTGCCGCTGGTGGGTCAGTGGTGGGGTTGGAAGTCCTCGAAGGTCGCGGCCCGGCCGGGCAGCACCGAACGGGCCGGCGTGCGCAGCCCGTCCAGGAACAGCTGCAGGTGCCGGTGGACGAAGTCGTCGAGCAGCTGGCAGGACGTCCCCGGCAGCGGCCGGGTCAGCTGGCTGATCGCGATGAACAGGTCTCCGTGGTCGACGTCCGCCCGCAGTTCACCCGCCGCCCGGGCGCGCTCCATCAGACCGCTCACGGCGGCCGTCAGGCGCTCGCGGGCCTCGGTGAGGTCCGGGTCGAACGGGTCGACGTGGCTGGTGAACATCGGGCAGAGCGCGCCGAGCTTCTCCGCGACGGTCGCGTGCGCGAACCGCTGCAGGGCGTCGAACGGGACGCCGTCAGGGGCGTCCGCCTCGACCGTCGCCGTCTCGGCGAGGGCCAGGATGCGGCTCTTGACGAGCAGTGCCACCTCGCGGACCAGCGCCGAGCGGTCCGGGAAGTTCCGGTACAGCGTGGCGTTGCCGACCCCGGCCCGCTTCGCGATCTCGTCCAGCGGCACGTCCGCGCCGTGCTCGACGAAGGCGTCGCGAGCCGCCAGGACGATCCGCTCCCGGTTGCGGGTCGCGTCAGCGCGCAGCTTGGGCGCACGGACGCTCTCCACGGGTCGGACCGGCTCGGTGGCGGCGGTGGTCACGGCGACTGCTCCTTCAGGATACCGGGGAAGTTCTCCCCGCTTCTGCCTACGAAAGACCAAACGGGGATTCCCTCCCCGGAAATTTCGCCTTTCGATGTGACCTGGGTCACATTTCCCGTGCCACTCTTCCGAGCCACCCGCAACGAGCCCCCGGTCCGGACCGGCGCTGTCTGATCGTGGCTCTACGGTCACAGGCATGAGCCCCGACCCAGGAATGAGCGTCGAGATCGACGGCCCCGACCGACCGCAGCTGCTGACCGAAGAATTCGAGGAACTCGCCCGGCTCGCAGCCCGCACGATCGAAGGAGTCCGGTTGGAGTTCCTCAACGGGAGGCTGGGAGTCAAACCCCCGCGGGACGGCAGCCACGGCCGGGTCCTCGAATGGCTGGTCCGCAGCTGCCTCCAGGCGCGGCCTGAGCTCTGGCTGCACAGCCATGGCCTGAGGGTCCAGGGCGCCCGAGGTGGCCGCGCGCACCCGGACGGCATGCTGGCCCCCTCCGAGGCCCTTGCCGGGCAGGGGGAGTGGGTGAGCGCGGACGAGGCACTGATGGTTGCCGAAGTCACCTCTTACGAATCCGTGGCCGACCATCGCGTCCGCGTCGAGAAGCCGCGCGCCTACGCCGAGACCGGCATCCCCGTCTACCTGTTGATCGACCGCGACTCCGCCGAGGTCACCGTCTACAGCCAGCCCGACGGCGTCCGTTACGAGACCGCGCAGATCCTCCCGTTCGGCAAGACCGTCCACCTCCCCGAGCCGGTGGGGATCTCGCTGGACACCGAGCCGCTCAAGAACTGGGTGCGCTGATCCCGGCCATGCCTCCCGGAACGCGCTACGCCCATCGCCCTAGGCTGTGGGCGTCCCGGGCGGCCGGTGGGTCGTGGGAGTCGGGAGGGGCCCGGCGGCCGGGGGGCGAGGAGGTCCGCGATGGGCAGCGGTGAGACCGCCAAGGTGCGCTGCGTGGCGGCCGTTCCGTGCTGGGTGAGCCTGACGGCCCGGGACCTGGAGGGGGCGAAGGCGTTCTACGGGCCGCTGCTCGGCTGGGAGTTCGAGCCGGCGCCGGACCGCTTCGGCCCGTACCTGCACGCGGTGACCGGCGGGGAGGCGGTGGCCGGGCTGGGGGTCGCGGGCAGCGACTGGGCGATGCCGGTGGCGTGGACCAGCTACTTCGGTACGGAGAGCGCGGACGAGGCCGCCGACGCGGTGCGCGAGCGCGGCGCGACCCTGGCGGTGGGCCCGCTGGCCTTCGACGCCGGGCGGGTGGCCTTCGCGGCGGACCCGGCCGGGGCGGTGTTCGGCATCTGGGAGGGCCCGCTGGGCCGGGCCCGGCGGCTGGACCTGCCGGGCGCACCGGTCTGGATCGAGCTGCGCACGCCGGACCCGTTCGCGGCGGCGCTGTTCTACGGGCAGGTGTTCCGCTGGGACGGCCGTGACCCGGAGCGGTTCGACGTCCGCTGGGAGCACGACCGGGTGGTGCTGCGGGCGGAGGGCCACAGCGTCGCCGCGCTGGCGAGGGAGCAGGCGGGCGGTGCGGCGGGGCTGTCGCCGCACTGGGAGGTGTCCTTCGCCGTCCCGGACGCCGACCGGGCGCTGGCCCGGGCCGTGGAGCTGGGCGGTTCGGCGGTGGGGGCTGCCTTCGACTCCCCGTACGGGCGGGTGGCCCGGTTGCAGGACCGGGAGGGCGGCCGCTTCGCGGTGATCAGCCCGAAGAACTGAGGCTCACGGCCCCGCTGCGCCCGCTTCGGCGGGCCCCGTGCCCTCAAGGCCCTCAAGGCCCTCGGGGCCCTCGGGGCCCTCGGCGGTTTCCGCGCGTTCGGCCCGCAGCCGGTCGCCGAGGGCGGCTCGGGCGGTGGCGGGCAGGGCCTTGCGGGCGGCCGGGAAGAGCTGCTTCTCCTCGACGGTGAGGTGGCGCCGCAGGGTGTCGGCGAGGCCGCGCAGCAGGGTGTCGAAGGCCGGGTCGGCCGGGCCGAGGCCCTGGAGGTCGGAGAGGTACTGCCCGATCGCCAGGTGCTCGTGGATGCTGCCGAACACCAGCGCCCCGCCGTCCGGCACGTCGTGCTGCACGAGCGGGAAGAGGTGTTCCTCCTCGGCCGCGCAGTGGGTGAACAGCAGGTCGGTCAGCCGGGCCAGCAGGTTGGTGCGCTCGGCGGCGCCGGCGGGTGTCCGCTCGATCCGGTCGAGCAGCTCGGTGACCGCCCGGTGGTCGGCGGTGAACTCGCCGAGGATGTCCGGCCTGCG
This sequence comes from Kitasatospora sp. NPDC059817, assembly GCF_042731835.1. Classification (NCBI taxonomy): domain Bacteria; kingdom Bacillati; phylum Actinomycetota; class Actinomycetes; order Kitasatosporales; family Streptomycetaceae; genus Kitasatospora; species Kitasatospora sp. NPDC059817. The sequence goes on from NZ_JBHWIR010000059.1 coordinate 33,405, forward strand.
GCTCATGGCGTGCCCGCCTCTCGCACGGATCGCGGCCCCCGCTCCTTCCAGTATCCGGCGTCGGGCACCACGCCGGTCGCCGCAGGTCAGGGCCGGTCGCGCCACGCCGGCCGCCGCAGGTCAGGCCGGTCGTGCCGCACCCCAGCCGTGTCAGGGCCGGTCGCGCCGCCCGGTGAGGGCGAGCAGGCGGGTCTGCGGGCCGGCGTCGTCGGGGACGGGCAGGGGCGGGTCGAACAGGCCGCTCCCGGAGAGGTCCCCGTAGCCGGCGAACTCGCCGAGGGCGAAGTCGACGAGTTCCGCCGGGAGCCGGGTGTGCCGTCCGATGGCTTCGGCGAGGTCCCAGCTGTGGATGACGAGGTCGGTGGTGAGCTGGTCCAGGTAGTACTGCCCGGAGACGTCCCCGAAGGAGAGGTGGACGGTGAGTTCGGTGGCGCCGGGGACGGCGAAGGCGTCCCGGGCGGCGTCGGCGGCTTCCGTCCAGGCGGTGACCGGGTCGTCGCCGAGGACGTCGCCGTCGAAGCGGCCGCCGACTTCGGAGATGGTGGCGCCCATCAGCAGTTCGGGGATCCACAGCTGTTCGCCGGTGAGGTGGTTGACGAGCTCGCGGACGGACCAGTCGGCGCACGGGGTGGGGGCGTCCCACTGGCGGGGGGTGGTCAGCCGGACGCGTTCGCCGAAGGCGGCGAGGGCCTCGGGGTAGGGCGTGCCGGGTGTCGCGGTCCGCCGGTGCTGCCTGCGTTGAGCCATGTCTCCACCCTGCCCCGGGCGGGGTCGGGCCCGCGAGTTGTCCACGACCCGTCAGTTGTTCAAATTCGAACTCCAAGGTACGGTCGAGGAGTGGCCGGTTCAAATTTGAACAACAGCCGCGGGATGACCCGCCCGGCCGCGCCACCACACCCCTACGACCGATCCCGATCGATGGAGACGCGCATGCCGAGCAGCAGCCCGAGCACGACCGCCCCCACCACCACCGTCCTCCCGGGCCGGGTGACCCCCGACTCCGCGACGACCTCCCCGCACGCCTACGACGCCGGACTCCTGCTCCTGCGCCTGGCCCTCGGCCTGACGATGGCCGCGCACGGCAGCCAGAAGCTGTTCGGCTGGTTCGGCGGCGGCGGGATCGACGGCACCGGTCAGTTCTTCACCATGAGCGGTTACCCGGCGGGCAACGCCATGGCCGTGGTCGCCGGCCTCACCGAGACGCTCGGCGGACTCGCCCTCGCCGTCGGCCTGCTGACCCCGCTGGCGGGTGCCGCGATCGTCGGCACGATGGTCAACGCGATCGCCGTCACCTGGGGCGGCGGCTTCTTCGCCCCGAAGGGCAGCGAGTACGAGCTGCTGCTCACGGCGGGTGCCGCCGCGCTCGCCCTGACCGGTCCGGGCCGCTACGCCGTGGACCGCTTCCTCCCGGTGCTGCGCGCGCACCGGCTGGCGTACGGCGCGGCGGCGGTCCTGGTCGGCCTGGTGACGGCCGGTGTGATCCTGCTGCTGCGGAAGTAGTCGAGCGGGGCGTCAACGCCCAAGCGCAGGGGCGGGGGGGGCCCGGGGTGGGGCCGGGGCCCCGGGGGGGGGCCCCCCCCAAACCAGCAAAAGAGAGTGGGGGGGTGTTTAAACAAAAAGAAA
>NZ_JBHWIR010000059.1:35037-43640 GCF_042731835.1 Kitasatospora sp. NPDC059817
TGTTTTTTTTTTTATTGTGGTGTTTTTTGCTTTGTCGGGGTGGCTTCGGGGGGGGGCGCCCCCCCCCCCCCCGCGGGGGGGGGCCCCCCCCCCCCCCCCCCCCCCCCGGCCCCTGCGTCGTTCCCCCGCGAATCGCTCACATGAGCAGGGCTATCCAACGTCATGTGATGTGTGCCATGGTACATGTCACACTCCCCACCGTGTGCACGACGGAGCCGCCCACGAGGCGCCGTCGCCAACGGTCCTCACCACCCCACCGGCCGCACCCCCAATGCGACCGACGACGGCCCGGAGGCCCCCACGTGAGTTCCGCGCGTCTGCTGCGACTCCCGCAGCTGGCAAGGCTGTTAGTACTCGCCCTGACCATGTTCCTGACGATCGGCCTGTTCGCCCCACAGAGCAAGGCCGCCCCCGCCGCCGCCCCCCGCGGCGCGGCCGCCCCCCCCCCCCCCCCCCCGCACGGGCCCCCGCCCCCCCAGCGCGCCCCCCACCGCGCGGCCGCCCCCACCACCCCCGCCGGACCGGCGCCGCAGCCCGCCGTCGGCGCCCCCGAACGCGGCCACACCGACCGGCAGTTCGCCTCTGCCGACCAGCGGGCCCCGCTCCCGCTCGACACCCGGCCGGCCGAGGCCCGGCCGACCGCCAAGGCCTTCTCCCTCGGCGCGGCGGCCGCCCAGCCCTGCAACGTCGGCGACTTCACCGGCCGGACGGGCGGCGACCTGGTCCAGCACATCAAGGCCGCCGACATCCAGTGCATCAACGGGCTCTTCCAGCTCACCGGCGCGGACGCGAGGGGCGCGTTCCGTGAGGAGCAGATGACCACCGTGGCGTACGCGCTGCGCGACGCGTCCGGCAGCTACCCGGGCGACAACTCGACCTCCGTCGAGCAACTGGTGCTGTACCTGCGCGCCGGGTACTTCGCGCAGTGGTACCACAAGGACGACGTCGGCACCTACGGCACCGCCCTCCAGACGGCGATCCGTTCCGGGCTGGACGCCTTCTTCGGCGGCGCGCACGTGCGGGACGTCGCCGCGGGCAACGCACCCATCCTGGGCGAGGCCGTCACCCTGATCGACAGCGCGCAGGAGAACATCCGCTACCTCCCGGTGGTCAAGCAGCTGCTGAACGACTACAGCAGCGCCACCTGGAACCCGGCCGGCATGGCCTGGGCGGTGAACCCGGCCTTCACGGTGCTGTTCCGCGGCCACCAGGTGACCGGCTTCGACGCGGCGGTCGAGGCCGACCCGAGCGTGCTGGACGCGCTGTCCGGCTTCGCGACCCGCAACAACGACCAGCTCGGTGGCGACTTCGGCGTGCTGGTCTACAACGCGGCCAAGGAGCTGACCCGCTTCCTGAAGGACACGGCGCTCCAGCCCAAGGTCCGTCCGCTCGCCAAGTCGCTGGTCGCGCAGTCCGCGCCGAACGGTCGCACCGTCTACCAGTGGGCCGCGGTCGCGGACGGGGTCGGCTACTACGACGCCGCCAACTGCGCCTACTACGGCACCTGCAACGCCTCCGACCAGCTCAAGGCGGGCGTGCTGACGGTCAACTACACCTGCAGCCCGAGCATCAAGCTGATCGCCCAGGCGCTGGACAACACCCAGCTGGGCACCGCCTGCACCAGCCTCACCGGCCAGGACGCGTACTTCCACTCGGTGGTGCGCGACAACGGCCCGGTCAAGGACGACAGCAACACCACGATCGAGGTGGTGGTCTTCCACTCCTCCCTGGACTACCAGGTGCTGGCCGCGGCCATCTACGGCATCGACACCAACAACGGCGGCATGTACCTGGAGGGCGACCCGGCCAAGGCCGGCAACCAGCCGCGCTTCCTCTGCTACGAGGCCGAGTGGGCCCGCCCGTCGTTCGAGATCTGGAACCTCAACCACGAGTACACCCACTACCTCGACGGCCGGTTCGACATGTACGGCGACTTCAACGCCGGCATGACCACCCCGACCGTCTGGTGGGTCGAGGGCTTCGCCGAGTACATCTCGTACTCGTACCGCAAGGTGACCAACGACGCCGCCATCGCGGCCGCCGCCCGGCACACCTACAAGCTGAGCGACCTCTTCGACACCGCCTACGGTGACCAGGACCGGGTCTACCGCTGGGGCTACCTCGCCGTCCGCTACATGCTGGAGCAGCACCGCGGCGACCTGGACACCGTCCTCGCCAAGTACCGCGTGGGCGACTGGGCCGGCGCCCGCACCCTGCTCAAGACCACCATCGGCACCCGCTACGACGCCGGCTTCGACAGCTGGCTGACGGCGTGCGCCAACGGCGCCTGCGCCTCCGGCGGAGGCACGCCCACCCAGCCGCAGCTGCCGGAGTGCGCCGGCACCGACATCCGCAAGCTGGACGCCAACTGCGCCCGCAGCAACATCGCGGCGACCACCGGCAACTACGCGCACTTCTACCTCCTGGTGCCGGCCGGCACCAAGCAGGTGAAGGTCACCACGAGCGGCGGCACCGGCAACGGCGACCTCTACTACAACCCGGCCTCCTGGGCGTACACCGACGCCAGCACGGCGCACTCGGCGGGGCCGGACAACTCCGAGACCCTGACGATCACCAACCCGCCGGCCGGCTACGTCTACTTCAGCCTCTACGCCCAGCAGGGCTTCAGCGGGGTGAGCGTCACGAGCGAACTCTGACCGGACGCTCGTCGAGCGACCGAATACGGACAGGTGACCGCCCCGGCGGAGCGCTTCGGCGCCCCGCCGGGGCGGGTCCGTGCCCGCTGGCGGCTAGGGCGGACCGGGCCTATTCGCCGATCCGGACCAGCGCCAGGGTGATGTTGTCCGGCCCGCCGGCCGCGATCGCCGCCTTCCAGAGCTCGAACGCGGCCCTCCCGTCGGCGCGGTCGGAGCCGTCGTGCGGCCGGGCGAGCAATTCGGCCAGCTCCTCCTCCGGCACCGGGTCGGTCAGGCCGTCGCTGCACACCAGGTAGCGGTCGCCGGCGGCCAGCGGTGCGGCGCGCACGTGCGGCTCGACGAAGGTCAGTCCGAGCGAGCCGCCCAGGGTCTGGGTGACCACCGAGGTGGTGCGCCGGCCGGGCGGCAGCGGCGGGCTGTCGTCCACGCTCACCCGGTGCAGCCCGTCCGGGGCGACCTGGTAGACCCGGCTGTCGCCCACGTTGAAGGCCACCGCCCGGCCGGGCAGCAGCACCAGGCCGGCCACCGTGGTGCCCATCGCGGCCAGCTCGGGTTCGCCGGCGGCGGCCGCGTACACCGCCCGGTTGCAGTCCTGGAGTTCCTCCCGGACGGCCTCCTCGCTGTCCAGTCCGGCGCCGTCGGCGGCCAGTCGGCGGGCCACCAGGGCGCTGGCGACCTCGCCGCCGGGGTGGCCGCCCAGGCCGTCCGCCACGGCGACCACGCAGGGCGGGCCGAGCGGGAACAGCAGGGTCTGCGGGTTGCCGGTCACGGTGGCGCAGAGTGTCCACGGCCCGACCGTGAGGCTGTCCTCGTTGTGCTGCCGCACCAGGCCCTCGTGGCTCAGCGCGCTCACCGCGATGTACGTCGCCATCGGTTCGCCGCCCTTCCGGAGCTCCTCCCTCAAGTGTGGGCGGGAATAACGATCCGCACCCGGGTGCTAAGGTGGTTGAAAGTTTAACGATCCGCCCCGAGAACCCCGTGCGCCCCGAGCGCCTGGGCGAGGGGCCGACCTGGAGTGTGGTGAGCAGCATGCAGTTCGGAATCTTCACCGTCGGCGACGTCACCCCCGACCCGACCACCGGCCGCACCCCGAGCGAGCACGAGCGGATCAAGGCCATGGTGGCCATCGCGCGCAAGGCCGAGGAGGTCGGCCTCGACGTCTTCGCGACCGGCGAGCACCACAACCCGCCGTTCGTCCCGTCCTCGCCGACGACCATGCTCGGCTACATCGCCGCGCAGACCGACCGCATCATCCTCTCCACCTCGACCACGCTGATCACCACCAACGACCCGGTGAAGATCGCCGAGGACTTCGCGATGCTCCAGCACCTCGCCGACGGCCGGGTGGACCTCATGATGGGCCGCGGCAACACCGGCCCGGTCTACCCGTGGTTCGGCAAGGACATCCGCCAGGGCATCCCGCTCGCGATCGAGAACTACGCGCTGCTGCACCAGCTCTGGCGCGAGGAGGTGGTGGACTGGCAGGGCCGCTTCCGCACCCCGCTGCGGTCCTTCACCTCCACCCCGCGCCCGCTGGACGGCGTCGCGCCGTTCGTCTGGCACGGCTCGATCCGCAGCCCGGAGATCGCCGAACAGGCCGCCTACTACGGGGACGGCTTCTTCGCGAACAACATCTTCTGGCCCAAGGAGCACTTCCAGAAGCTGATCGAGCTCTACCGCGAGCGCTACGCCCACTACGGCCACGGCACGCCCGAGCAGGCGTACGTCGGCCTCGGCGGGCAGGTGTTCATGCGGCGCAACTCGCAGGACGCGGTGCGGGAGTTCCGCCCGTACTTCGACAACGCGCCGGTGTACGGGCACGGGCCCTCGCTGGAGGAGTTCACCGAGCAGACCCCGCTGACCGTGGGCAGCCCGCAGGAGGTCATCGAGAAGACGCTGGCCTTCCGCGAGTCCTTCGGCGACTACCAGCGCCAGCTGTTCCTGATGGACCACGCCGGCCTGCCGCTGAAGACCGTGCTGGAGCAGCTGGACCTGCTCGGCGAGGAGGTCGTGCCGGTGCTGCGCGAGGAGTTCGCCAGGAACCGCCCGGCCGCGGTGCCGGACGGGCCGACGCACGCCGCGCGGGTCGCGGCCCGCAACGAGGAGTCCGTCGACGGGGAGTCCCTCGGTGGGAAGTCCGTCGGCGGGGAGACCATGGAGGTGGCCAAGTGACCGCGTACCGGCTGGTGGTGGTGAGCGCCGGGCTGAGCAAGCCGTCCTCGACCCGGCTGCTGGCCGACCGTCTCTGTGAATCGACGGTCCGTCAACTATCCGGTGGCGGGCGGCAGGTGGACGTCACGGTGGTCGAACTGCGTGACCTGGCCACGGAGATCGCCCACCACTTCGTCACCGGCTTCCCCGGCGCGGCGCTGCGCGGGGCGATCGACGCGGTGACCGGGGCGGACGCGGTGATCGCGGTGACGCCGATCTTCACCGCCTCCTACAGCGGCCTGTTCAAGTCGTTCTTCGACCTGGTCGACCACGACGCGCTCACCGGCAAGCCGGTGCTGATCGCCGCTACCGGCGGCACGCCCCGGCACTCGCTCGCCCTGGAGCACGCCGTCCGGCCACTGTTCAGCTACCTGCGCGCGGTGGTGGTGCCGACCGCCGTCTACGCGGCCACCGACGACTGGGGCGCGGCGGGGGACGGGCTCACCGACGGCCTCCCGGGCCGGATCGACCGCGCGGCGGGCGAACTGGCGGCCCTGCTGGCCGGCCGCGGCCCGGCGGCGCCGGCGCTGCCCGAACAGGTGGTGCCGTTCGCCGAGCAGCTGGCGGCCCTGCGCGGCTGACAGTCGGGGTGGAAGGGGCGGGCGCGTGACGGCGCGTCCGCCCCTTCCGCGTGCCCACCGGCCGATGGCGCCCCCGAACGGCCTCGGCGGACGGCGCGTCCGGGAGGGCCGTTCGGGGGAGTGCCGCCCGCGCCGAATGGTCCGCTATGGGGTGTAATCGTACGCATGATCAGATGTCCGCTGGTCCGTCACGCCGCTGGTCCGTCACGCCGTCGGCCCGCCCGGTCGGCGGCAGCCACGACACGCTGACCACCGGCCATGAGCGGGACGCCGCCCGGCCTCCCGCGCCACCGTGGAGGAACCCTCGCCATGCAGGCCGAACCGCAAGCCGTGCTCTCCCCGCTGACCAGCGCGGCGGTCTTCCTGGTCCTCACCGTCGAGCCCGGCGGCGAGGACGCCGTCCGCGACCTACTGCCCGACCTCGCCGGGCTGCGCCGCGCGGTCGGCTTCCGGGCCCCCGAGGGCGGCCTCACCTGCGTCACCGGCATCGGCTCGGACGCCTGGGACCGCCTCTTCGACGGCCCCAGGCCGGCCGGCCTGCACCCCTTCCGGGAGGTGGCCGGCACCCGCCACCGGGCCCCGGCCACCCCCGGCGACCTGCTGCTGCACCTGCGGGCCGCCCGGATGGACCTCTGCTTCGAGCTGGCCGGCCAGCTCACCGGCCGGCTGGCCGGGGCGGCCACCGTGGTGGACTCCGTCCAGGGCTTCAAGTACTTCGACGACCGGGACCTGCTCGGCTTCGTCGACGGCACCGAGAACCCCGAGGGCCGGGCCGCCGAGACCGCCGCCGTGGTCGGCGCCGAGGACCAGGCCTTCACCGGCGGCAGCTACGTCATCGTCCAGAAGTACCTGCACGACCTGGACGCGTGGAACGCGCTGAGCGTCGAGGACCAGGAACGGGCGGTCGGCCGCACCAAGCTCACCGACATCGAGTTCGACGACGACGCCAAACCGGCCGACTCGCACGTCGCGCTCAGCACCGTGACCGGGCCTGGCGGCGAGCAGCGGCAGATCGTCCGCTACAACATGGCCTTCGGCTCGTTCGACCGCGGCGGCGAGTTCGGCACCTACTTCATCGGCTACGCCCGCGATCCCGAGGTGACCGAGGAGATGCTGCGCAACATGTTCGTGGGCCGCCCGCCCGGTACCACCGACCGGCTGCTCGACTTCTCCACGGCCGTCACCGGCTCGCTGTTCTTCGTCCCGACCGCCGACTTCCTCGACGCCCCGCCGCCCGCGCCGTCGGCGCCCCCGGTGCGGTCGGCGCCGCCCGCTCCGCCCGCGCCGAGTGCTCCCCCCGCGACCGGCTCGCTCGGCATCGGCAGCCTGCGCGGCACGCCCTGAACCGGACCTCCCGACAAGGACCCGCACCATGAACAACCTGCACCGCGACCTCGCCCCCGTCTCCGCCGCAGCCTGGGCGGAGATCGAGGAGGAGGCCCGCCAGACCTTCAAGCTCCACATCGCCGGCCGCCGCGTGGTCGACCTGAACGGCCCCGACGGCTCCACCCTCGCCGCCGTCGGCACCGGCCACCTGACCGGCATCGAACCGCCCGCCGACGGCGTCCAGGCCCACGCCCGCGCCGCCCAGCCGGTGGTCGAGCTGCGCGTCCCCTTCACCGTCCGCCGCGAGGCCGTCGACGACGTCGAGCGCGGCTCCCGCGACTCCGACTGGCAGCCGGTGAAGGACGCCGCCCGCACCATCGCCCTCGCCGAGGACCGCGCCGTCTTCGAGGGCTACCGCGCCGCCGCCATCGAGGGCATCCGGGCCGGCTCCACCAACCCGCCGGTCCGGCTCCCCGAGGACGTCCGCGAGTACCCCGAGGCCGTCAGCCGCGCCCTCACCGCGCTGCGCCTGGCCGGCGTCGGCGGCCCCTACTCGCTCCTGCTCGGCGCGGACACCTTCACCGCCGTCAACGAGACCAGCGACCACGGCTACCCCGTCCACAACCACCTCGCCCGCCTCCTCGACGGGGACATCATCTGGGCCCCCGCCATCGAGGGCGCCCTCCTCCTCTCCACCCGGGGCGGCGACTTCGAACTCTTCCTCGGCCAGGACGTCTCCGTCGGCTACCTCTCCCACGACGCCGACACCGTGCGGCTCTACCTCCAGGAGTCCCTCACCTTCCGCGTCTACACGGGGGAGGCCGCCGTGGTGCTGGCCGCCTGAGGGCGCTGAGGGCGCCCTGAGGCCCAGCGCACACCGGGAAGGGTACTGAGTTCCTTTACCAGGGGTACTGAGTGCCGTATCCTCTTCGTGGAGCCTCCGACACCAGTCGAAGAGCGCCGACACGGTATGCCGGTCCAGGTGGCGCTCACGGCGCGCAGGGCGCGGCCGGGCCGGGATTGGCACTCAGTACCCTCGGCATGACGTGAGGCCATCGACCAGTGCGACCGTGACAGGAGAACCACTCATGAGCTTGAGGATCGTCGTCTGTGTGAAGTACGTGCCGGACGCGACGGGTGACCGTCGGTTCGCGGACGACCACACCACCGACCGGGAGGGTGTGGACGGCCTTCTGTCGGAGCTCGACGAGTACGGCGTGGAGCAGGCGCTGCGGATCGCGGCGGCGAACGAGGGCGCCGAGGTGACGGTGCTGACGGTCGGGCCGGACGATGCGAAGGACGCGCTGCGCAAGGCGCTGTCGATGGGTGCGGACAAGGCCGTGCACGTGAACGACGAGGACATCCACGGTTCGGATGTGATCGGGACGTCGGCGGTGCTGGCGAAGGCGCTGGAGAAGACCGGGTTCGACCTGGTGATCGGTGGGATGGCGTCGACGGACGGTTCGATGGGTGTGCTGCCGGCGCTGCTGGCGGAGCGGCTGGGCGTGGCGCAGGTGACGCTGCTGTCCGAGGTGTCGGTCGAGGGTGGTGTGGTGCGGGGCCGTCGTGACGGTGACGCGGCGACGGAGCTGGTGGAGGCGGCGCTGCCGGCGGTGGTGTCGGTGACGGACCAGTCGGGTGAGGCCCGGTACCCGTCGTTCAAGGGGATCATGGCGGCGAAGAAGAAGCCGGTCCAGTCGCTGGACCTGGACGATCTGGGCATCGAGGCCGACGAGGTCGGTCTGGCGGGTGCGTGGACGGCGGTGGAGTCGGTGGCGGCGCGTCCGGCGCGGACCGCGGGCACGGTCGTCAAGGACGAGGGCGAGGG
>NZ_JBHWIR010000060.1:0-4467 GCF_042731835.1 Kitasatospora sp. NPDC059817
TCCCTCCTCGGTCGGACAGCTCCGCCGCACCGGCGCTCCGGGGGGGGTGTCCAGGCTCGCGAAGCGACCGCGCAGCGGCTCCGGCCTGGACACCCTGCCCGGGGCCCTGGTACGCCCAACGGGTGTCCGACCGAGGAGGGAGCCCCGCCCCACAACCCCAACCACCACCAACGCCGCACCCACACACCCACCCCCCGCCCCCTCCGAGAGAGGACCCGCCGGAGGCAAGAAAGAACCTCCGCCGGCGACTGGGGCGCGGTTTGAGGTGGCCGCGGACTCGTGCTTACGGTGCGCCCGATGAGCACAGATCTGGCCAGGATGGGAAGCGGATGAGCACGACTTCGACAGCAAAGGTGAGCGCGGCGGAGTTGAAACGGCGGGTTCGCGCCGTCGAGGAGATCCAGGCCCGGACACGGGAGTTCGCCGCGGCGAACGTCCTGGCCGCGCGGAAGGCGGCGGCGGACGCGGCGAAGGCGAAGGATGACGCCGAGGTTGCGGCACGGGAGGCTTCCGCAGCCGTTCTTCGGCTGTTCAACAACGACGCCGAGTTGGTCGCACAGCTGCTCAGCGTCACGGCGGAGGAACTGGAACGCGAGGCGAAGCCTGTTACCGCTGCTCGCGCGAAGGAGGTGATCGAGGAGCTGCGGGCCCGCGCCGAGCGCCCGCGCCCCGTCCGCCGCGCACGGAAGGCCGGCGCCGCAGCCGCAGCACTGTCGACCTCTGCTCCGGCCTCCGGCCTGGAGGGCGTCCTGGCCGATGCCGGCTGAGACCGGTGGCCCCGGGCCCGGACTCTTCCCGCTCGCTGCGGTGGAGAGGTCCGGGCCTGCTCGCGTTGACGAGCAGCTCTCTCTCCTCGGCGAGCCAACACCCGTGCGGATAGCGGCTGTTGAGTGGGCCGCGTGGCTGGCCGACGAGTCTGTCCAAGCCCGGTACTGGGCGAAGGTCTACCGGACTCCAGCAACGGGGTGCTGGTTCTTCACCGGGGGGATTTCAAGCACCGGCCACGCGAGTTTCCGGGCAGCCTCGCGGCCCGGCCGGACGCGGCGGGGCACGGTTCCCGGGCACCTGTACGGGTACCAGCTCGCGCACGGCGTCATCCCGCGGCTGGGGTGGAGCACCGACCTGACCGTCTGCCACACCTGCGATTCCCACTCCTGCCAGCAGCCTGCGCACTTGCGGCTGGGCACGGCGGCGGAGAACCGGGCCGAGTGGGTGGCTCGGCGGCGCGACCCGGGGAGCCCTCTCGCGGACCTCCGCGGCCCCGCCGGACGCTCCCGTGCGATCGGCGCCGCGATCCGCGCCGGCCTGGCCGGTGGCGAGTCCGAAGTGGAGATCGCCGCACGGGTCCGAGTAGTGATCGCGGAAGGCCGGCCGCTGAGCCTCTGGTGACCGCCACGCGCGCGTCCGGTACACCGGCCGGGCGCTGTCGTACCGGTGCGTTACGGTCGACGGACGGTGTTGAACGTGCCAGAGGAGTCTCCCGTGCCCGAAGCCCACCCCGACCACAACGGCCTACCGGCGCTCTACAACGCCGAGGTCACGGCCTTCCGCGGACGGTGGGCCTTGAACGTCATCGGCCCGAACCGTGCCGTCCTGGCCGGGCCGGACGATCTCGGCCCGGCGGACATCCTCGTTGAGGCCACCCCCGACGATCCCGGCCGATACCTGATCGCCCTTGACGGTCCAGTGCCGGTTCTGCCTCGGGAGGAAGCCGTCCGGCAGTTGGAGGCGCACGGTTTCGTGGTCGCGGACGAGGCACGCAACGACACCAAGACCGATCACGGTTGGACTCAGGTCGCGTCCGCGCTCTGGACCGCGCCATGCCGGCCTGCTTCTTGATCTTGGCAGTGGCTACCCTGCGGGCTGGCTGAGCCGGGCTCGCCGATCATCTTCACGGACACCGACAGGAGAATCCGCGCATGAAGGCCACCGACGAGAGCAGCGAAGCCCAGAACGGACCCGGGCATACCTCCGGAACGGCGGTGAAGGTCGGCCCGAGCGGCGAGCGGCTGCGCCTCCGCTGGGCCCTCAGCGGCTACCGGGCGCCGGCCATGGGGAACGCTCAGTTCGAGACCGCATACCTGCCGGACGACGGCACCCCGGACGACGCTGTACAGCACGAGTGGCACGTGGATTCCGGCCTGCCGACCTACCTCTCAGTCACCGGCTGGACGTACAAGGCGTGCCACGTCGAGTACGAGCGACTGTGGGCCGAGCGAAAGGCACAGCAGAACCAGCGCTGACCCGAAGGTACGGGCACGTCAGGTCGTCGCGTCCGGCGGCGGCGTGTTCGTCCGGTGGATCGCCCACGGCACGCCCGGAGGCACCAGGGCTGCTGGCGCGAACGGCCGACGCAGGCCGTCTGCGTTGCGGTCGACGAACCAGTCCTCCAGCGGATCACCCCACGGGGCGGGGTGGAGGTCACCGGCGACCACCACCTCGTCCCGTGTCCGGCTCACCGCGACGCAGGCACCCAGGGTCTCGAACCTGATACTCGGAACGATCAGGTAGGCCCATCCGTCCGGGCCGGGCTCGGCGGACCACGCCTCGATCGCGGCCTCGCTGGTCCGCGTAGCCTCCTGGACCTGTGCTTGCACCCGGTCCGACGCGCTCCCGACGAGCCCGCCGACGGTGACGGTGAGCTCCGCCCACTCCTTCGGATGGCCGTCCGGGAGCACGATGCCGTACCGCTCCTGCACCTCGTCCAGGGTGCGACCCTCGGTCCCCAGGGTGGCCGCGTGGCGGAGCACTGCGGTCTCGTGGGCGGCCAAGTGCCGCTGGTAGTCGAGCGAGGTGATCCGGATGGTGCCAGCTCTGAACTCCATGATCGAAACCCTAGGTCAGGGTGATCAAGTGCGGTAGGGGAGACCGGCGTTCCTCATCCCCTACTCCTCAGCGGCGACAGCGGGTGGACTATCCTCCAAGCGCTGACGGATGCCGGCGTAACTCTCGGGCACCCTCTCAGGCGAGGTAGCCAACTGGTCCTCAACCCAGGCCCCCATAATCCTGCCCAGCCGCTCGTTATACGTGTTCATGCCGCCACTCCTCGAAACATCCCAGGTCAGAACTATCAAGTCTTCTTCGCCCCAGCCCAACCGGATAGTGCCCAGAGCCACAGCTCGCCCGCCACTGAGAGCGGGCGGTGCGGCGCTGTGACAAGGTGGCGTGATCAGCTTCGACACGGCACTGCTAGAGCGGACCAACGCTTGCCGACCAGCGTGGTGCTGGGTGCGGGGACTGATCGGCCCCCGCACCCAGCACCGCGCTCGTGGGCCAGACTTCCGATCTTGTGCCTTACTCGTCGGCGGCGGGCGTGCCGCCCCCCAGAAACTCGCGGATCCTGGCGTACTGCTCGGGCGCCCACTCAGGCGAGGCCGCCAAATGCTCCTCGACCCAGGCGTCTACGTCCCCGTCCAGCTGCTCACCACAAGCACTCATTCAACTACTCCTCGGAAACAGCCCAGTTCAGAGCCACCCTATTGTGTTCCTACACTGGGGCCAGTTGCGGGCCACGTCGTCGTCGCACTCGGCCAACAGCCGCTCCACCAGCGCCGGTTCCACGCCCTCCAGCAGCCAGGCCAGCGCGTCCGCCGTCCCCGGGCCGTCCGCCGAGCGCAGCAGGTCCATCAGCTCGCCCAGGCCGCCGAGCCGGGAGCCCTCCGGGACCACCCGCTCCATCCGGGGCAGCAACTGGCGCTCCTCGATCCGCAGGTGCGTCTCCAGCCGGGCCGCCAGGTCCTCCATCGCGTACGCCACCGGCCAGGCGCTGCCGGTGTCCCGGCTGGCGATCCGCACCAGCGTGGTGACCCGGGTGAACGAGTGGTCGAGGTTGTGGTGGTCCGCCTCCAGCCAGTTGAGCAGCAGCCGCAGCTCGGGGGCGAAGCGGCGCACGATCGGCCAGATCCGGCTGTCCTGCTGCTCGTGGTGGCAGGTCAGCATCGCGGTCACGAAGCTCCAGTGCCGCAGCAGCGCCTCGCCGGCGTCGTCCTCGCCGGGCTGGAGCAGCCGCAGGGCGTTGGGCAGCCGGGCGAGGTCCCGGCGCAGCGCGGCGTGCACCAGCCGCAGTCCGGCGAAGCGGGCCGTCACCGGCTCCTCGCCGACGGCCCGCACGGGCACGGCCGCGCCCCGGGTGTCGACCCCGGACCCCGCCTGCTCGGGCACGGAGGGGGACGGCTGAGGCAGTAGATGGATCGGCATGGGACTCTCTTCACGACGTCGTGGGGCGGGCGGGGCCAGCCGGTGGAGCGGCCCCATCCAAGGTGCTCACAGTCGATCAAAAGTGAATCAATGTCCGATTGACGCGCAGGTCACAGGCATGCGCGCGGGGGAAACGGCGCTGCGCGGGAGCCGCCCCGCGCTCGCCCGCCCGGCCTCCGGACGCTGCCGGAACGCCGTGGGGGGCCGGGCCGCGGGGGGGGCCGGGGCCGGGGCGCCCGGACCCGCCCCGCCGCCGCCCCCACCGGGCTC